>CAYNDG010000110.1:0-5940 GCA_964395805.1 uncultured Brevundimonas sp. | reverse complement strand
CTGTGCGACACGGTCGAGCCGCAGAAATACGGCATCGGCATCAAGGAGCTGTGGCAGGTCCCGGCCGAAAAGCATCAGCCGGGTCTGGTGCAGCACACCCTGGGCTGGCCGCTGGACGACAAGACCGGCGGCGGGTCGTTCCTGTACCATTTCGGCGATCGCTATGTGTCGGTCGGGTTCGTCGTGCACCTGAACTACAGGAACCCGTTCCTGTCGCCGTTCGACGAGTTCCAGCGCTTCAAGCATCACCCGGCCATCGCCGAGCATCTGGAGGGCGGCGAGCGCATTTCCTATGGCGCGCGGGCCATTACCGAGGGCGGTTATCAGTCGGTGCCGAAGCTGGCCTTCCCCGGCGGGGTGCTGATTGGCTGTTCGGCGGGCTTTGTGAACGTGCCGCGCATCAAGGGCAGCCACAATGCGGTGCGTTCGGGGATCCTTGCGGCCGACGCGGCCTTTGACGCCCTGAAGGCCGGGCGTTCGGGCGATGAGCTGGTCGAATACCAGGCTGCCTATGAGGCCTCGGACATTGCGCTGGAGCTGAAGCTGGTGCGCAACGTCAAGCCGCTGCTGTCGAAATACGGCGCCTTTTTCGGCACCCTGCTGGGTGGGATAGACATGCAGATCACCAGCCTGTTCCGGGGCTGGTCGCCGTTCGGCACGCTGGGCCACGGCAAGACCGATGCGGCCTCGACCGAACCGGCGTCGAAGCACAAGCCGATTGTCTACCCCAAGCCGGATGGCGTGGTCAGCTTCGACAAGCTGAGCTCGGTGTTCATCTCGAACACCAACCATGATGAGGACCAGCCGGCGCACCTGAAGCTGCTGGACCCGTCGGTGCCGATCCAGGTGAACCTGCCGAAGTATGGCGAGCCCGCGCGGCTGTACTGTCCGGCCGGGGTCTATGAGGTGCTGTACGACGAGGACGGCAAGTCCAATCCGCGCTTCCAGATCAACGCCCAGAACTGCGTCCACTGCAAAACCTGCGACATCAAGGACCCGTCGCAGAACATCGTCTGGACGACGCCGCAGGGGGGCGGCGGGCCGAACTATCCGAATATGTAGGTTCGCGCGGGGCGAGGGGGCTCTTGCGGACGGTCGGCAAACCGTGAAGGCTTGAGGGCATGAAGCGTCTCTCTCCCCTCGTCACCTGTTCCGTTCTTGCTCTCGGGCTGGGGGTGGTGTCCTCGCCTGTCCTCGCGCAAGAGGTCCCGCCCTTGCCGACCGGGCGGTCGGAGCCGTTGCCGCCACCCACGCGCATGCCCAAAATATGGGAGCCGGTGCCGGTCGATAGCGAGGGACGGTCGGTCTATGGCCTGTTCCTGGTCGGCCGGCTGGCGGCGACCGAGGGCGAGGCGGGGATCGGCGCCGACTATCTGCGTCGCGCGCAGGTGCTGGCACCGGACGTCGAGACCTTGCAGCTTCAGGCCTTTACCTCGTCGCTGATCGGGGGCGACCTCGACTATGCCGGTCGGCTGTCGCCGGAAGGCGAGACCGTGCCGCCGGTGCTGGCCGAGGCCGGGCGACTGGTCGAGGCGGTGCAGCATCTGGTGCGGGGCGACGCGTCAGCGGCCTGGGCGGTGGTGGCGACCCGCCCCATCGGGCGACCCCATGCACGGGCCGGCCAGTACGTCACCCCGTTCATCGCCGCAGCGGCCGGGGACTGGGATCGGGCCCTGGCACCGGTCCAGGGCAGGGCAGGTGACATCAACAGCCTGTTCCAGCGGGTGCACCGGGCGCAGCTGCTGGAGATCCGGGGGGACCATGCGGAGGCTGAGGCGGAGTATCAGCGGCTGATCGCCAGCCGGGGGGGGCGCCAGCTGTTCACCCTGGCCTATGGGGAGTTTCTGGAACGGCGCGGACGTCGTGCCGACGCAGTGGCTCTTTATGATGCGACCCAGGCCGAGGTCGGCGCGGATGCCTCGCTGGAAGCTGCGCGGGCGCGGGCGGCGGGTCGGGGCCGCGCGCCAGCCCTGCCTACCCTGCGCGAGGGCGCGGCCCTGGCGCTGGAGAATGCAGCCCTGCAATCGAGGATCGAGGGGGCCCACGAGTTTTCTGCGGTCTATCTTCGGCTGGCCTATGCCCTGGTGCCCGATCCCGAGACCTTGCTGAACGTCGGCGTCAGTCTGGCCGAGGGCGAGCTGGACGTGGCGGCGCGCAATACGTTCGCCCGGATCGGCCCGGAGGCAGGCCGCCATTATGTCGAGGCCCGGATCCAGTCGGCGCTCAGCTACCAGGATGCCGACCGGCCGGACGAGGCCCTGGTCGAGCTGGAGCGGGCATTCGCAGCCAGTCCGGAGGACCCGCGGGTGGCCTATCTGCTGGCCGGTCAGCTCGCCGCGATGGAACGCTACGAGGCGGCACTGGCCCTTGCGGAAGGCCCCCTGCTGAACACAGCCGACCAAGGCTATGAGATGCATTTCCTGCGGGGCGCGGTCTATGAGTCCCTTGGAAGGCTGGATGAGGCCGAGGCCGAACTCTGGGCTGCGTTGCAGGCGCGCCCGGACGATCCGGAGGTGCTCAACTATCTGGGCTACATCTGGGTCGACAGCGGGCGACGTGTCGATCAGGGCACGGAGCTGGTTGCCCGGGCCGCCGAAATCTTGCCGGGCGACGCCAACATCCAGGACTCACTGGGGTGGGCCCGCTTCAGGCAGGGTCGCTACGAGGAAGCTGTCAGCATTCTGGAAGGCGCGGTGGATGGCGCCCCGGCCAATGCCGTGATCAATGATCATCTGGGCGATGCCTACTGGCAGGTCGGACGCCGACGCGAGGCGGTCTTCCAGTGGAACCGGGTGCTGACGCTGGAGCCGGACGCGGCCTTGCGGGCGGCGGTGGAGCGGAAACTGGACGAAGGGCTGCCGTCCGGGAGCGCCGGGTCGACGGACGGGTCCTTCTGACGGTCGCCATGCAGTGGCACGAGGCCGCGCCGGCCAAGATCAATCTGTTCCTGCATGTCGGACCGGTCGAGGCCGACGGCTATCATCCCCTGTGCAGTCTGGTGGCGTTCGCCGACGTCGGAGACATCCTGACCCTTTTTCCGGAGGGGCCGCCGGGATTGACCGTCACGGGACCGTTCGCGGCCGCCCTTGCGGGAGAGCCCGCTACCACCACGGACAACCTGGTGCTGCGCGCGCTGGCCGGACTGACCGCCGCTACGGGTCTGGAGACATCCGGTCTGTCCCTGACACTGAACAAGCGACTGCCGGTTGCCGCCGGGCTGGGCGGGGGTTCGGCCGATGCCGGGGCGGCCCTGCGACTGGCGCGGCGATATCTGGACCCGGACCTGAGCGATGAGGTGCTGGAGCGGGTCGCCCGGATGGTGGGGGCAGACGGTCCGATGTGTATACGGTCCGAAACGGCCTGGGCCGAGGGCCGGGGCGAGATACTGCCGCCCGAGCCGCGCCTGCCGCCCCTGCATGCGGTGCTGGTCAATCCGGGCGTGCCCTCGCCGACGGGGGCCGTCTATGGGGCCTATGACCGGCTGGGTGCAGGCAGAGCCGACCGTCCGGCCGACCCTTTGCGCTGGGATGCGGAGACCGTCACCGCCTGGCTGGCCGAACAGAGGAATGATCTGGAAGTCCCGGCGCTGCTGAATGCCCCCGCGATCGGCATGGCGCTGGACGCGGTGCGGGGCGAGGGGCAGGCGCGGCTGGTGCGGATGTCCGGCTCGGGCGCTACGGTGTTTGGCCTTTATGAGGATGCCGCCGCCGCCGCCCGGGCGGCAGACGCGCTGGCGGGCGCCCATCCCGACTGGTGGGTCAGGCCGACGCGTCTGGGCTGATTTTCGCCCCATCCTCGCCCCGTCCGGGGTCATTTCGGGGCATTTGCGGTCAAGCTGAAACCGCACCGGACATGAACGGATTGTCATGTTCGAGAGGTCACCCCCCGTGAACCTCACGCCGGTTCTCCCCCGAGCCGGCGTAACCCAACACTGGAGTTTGCCATGTTGAAGACAGCCTTGATGTCGGCGGTTGCCACCGTCGCCCTGATCGCCGCCGGTCCCGCCCTGGCCCAGGACGCCACCCCCCCTACCACGCCTCCGGCCGAGACGATGCCGATGGCGCCGCAGGAAGCGGAACAGGCCCCGTCGGTGACCGAGGTGCTCCGCAATGACGGGCGCTTCACCACCCTGCTGGCCGCGCTGGAGCAGGCAGAGCTGACCAGTGTGCTCGAGAGCCAGGCCGCCGTCTCGATCTTCGCCCCGACGGATGAAGCCTTTGCGGCCCTGCCCGAGGAAGAACGCACCCGGCTGATGGACCCGGCCAATGTCGGCGAGCTGCGTGAACTGCTGCTGTATCACGTGATCGCGGCCGATGTGGCGTCCGACCAGATACTGGGCACGCGTGGCGGTGTGCCGACCGCAGCCGGTGCCCAGGTTCAGTTCGACGGTACCGGTGATGCCATCCGCGTCGATGCCGCCACGGTGGTCCAGGGCGATATCGAGACCGCCAACGGCACTGTCTTTGCCATTGACGCGGTGCTGAACCCGACGGCCTCGCAGGCGGCCATGGGTGATGAGGAGGCGGCCGCTCCGGTCGAATCCACGCCGCCGACCCTGCCGGAGGACCCGGTCGACGAAGTCATGGAGCTCAACGACCCGCTGCCGACGACCCCGGAATAAGCCGGCCGTCGGACAGATGAATGGCCCCGGACATGCGCCGGGGCCATTTGCGTATGCCGCTTAACGGGCCGCAAACCGGTGGTCGGGTAGGGTGGCGCCATGAAAACGCTCAGCCCCGACCTGATCGCCCGTTTCGACGCCGTTCGTGCCCGTGTGTCCGCTGCGGACCGCGAAATCCTGGCTGCGCTGGCGCCCGCCGCCGCGGAAGCGGCCGCCGCCTCGGCCCCGCACTGGGATTTCGACCAGCCTGGCCACCGGGTCGAAGAGGCCCTGCAAACCGCTCTCGGCAACCGGCTGACCGACGATCACCGCCGGGCCATGATCGCCCATTATGCGCTGCAGCTGCCGGGGCGGATCGCCGCCGAGCGCCTGCCCGAGGCCAGTCTGGAGCTCTATCCCGAATGGATCGGGCGGATGGCCGACTTCCTGATGGCGGCGGCCGACCCCTATGACCGCGACTTCTGGGCCAAGGATGTGCGGCTGTCGCTGGCGCTGAGCGTGCCGGGCGCGCGCACCCAGATGATCGACCTGAGCTCGCCCATGGGCCCCGGGCAGGTGCTGCGCCACGCGCGCGAGGGCTGGGGCTGGTCGGTGATCCCGGCCTATGCCGCCGCCCAGGCCTGGAAGCCCTGGCTGGAGGTGCACACCGAGAGCCGCGAACTGTCCGATTTCAATGAGGCCGGCTGGGATCGGGCCTGGGCCACAGCCGCCGAAATCCTGAAGACCCGACCGGATATGGCCGGCATGCTGGGCTCCAGCTGGTTCTACGATCCGCCGCTGGAGCAGATCAGCCCGCGTCTGGCCTATCTGCGGCTCAATCCGCTGAAGCACGGGGCCTTCATGGTCCATCAGGGCCCGGGCGACATTCACACTGAGCGCGCCGCCACCAGCTCGCCGACCCGCAAGGCCCTGATCGAGGAGGGCAAATATACCGCCCGCTCATGGATCGTGGCCTGGCCCCGCGCCGCCCTGATCCGCTGGGCCGATGCGCGGAAGGCGGCGGGGGTCGCGGAGGCGGCCTAGGCCGCCGCGCGGGCCTCCGACACGCACGCGCTCCACGCCTGACTGACGGGCAGGATCGCCAGCCCCGCCTGTTTCACCAGCGTCAGCACGCGGTCCAGATCGGCGGGGGTGCAGCCGTAGGGGGTGGGGTGGTCGGAGACGTCATGGGCATAGGCGGTCAGCCAGCCGGCCTTGTCCGCCGCCTCGCCCACCATGGCCGGAAGGTCATAGCCGGGCAGGCGGCGGCTCTCCATGCCGAAGCTCTTGATCAGCATGCGGTCCTCGCGGCCGAGGTTCAGGCCCTCGCGCACGCCGCG
>CAYNDG010000109.1:4904-5971 GCA_964395805.1 uncultured Brevundimonas sp. | reverse complement strand
GACGCCCTAGGTTTCGCGTCCCGCCCGCACCGCCGGTGGTTTCGCCGGTCGCGCGGGTCGTCCGGAGGACGATCGGGATCGCCGTTTCTCGGACGCCGGTCCGGGCAAGGCCATCAGCCGCACGCGCGGTGAGCCCAAGCGCCGCGAAGGCCGCCTGACCATCCAGGCCGTGGCCGGAGGGGACGAGGACGCCGCCGAGCGCATCCGCTCCTTGGCTTCGGTCCGCCGGGCCCGCGAACGCGAGAAGGAAAAGCGCAAGGGCGGCGCCTCCGAGGTGCCGAACCGCCCGCGCGAAGTGGTCATCCCCGACGTCATCACCGTCGGTGACCTGGCCATCCGTATGGCCGTGCGCGGCGTCGACATCGTCAAATTCCTGATGCGTCAGGGCATGATGATGAAGATCAACGACGTGATCGATTCCGACACCGCCGAACTGGTGGCCGACGAATACGGCATGACCGTCAGGCGGGTGTCAGACTCCGACGTCGAGGAAGGCTTCCTGGCCGAGGCGGACGACGCCGACGCCACCACACCGCGTTCGCCGGTCGTGGCCGTCATGGGCCACGTCGACCACGGCAAGACCAGCCTGCTGGATGCGCTGCGCACGACCGATGTGGCGACCGGCGAGGCCGGCGGCATCACCCAGCACATCGGCGCCTATCAGGTGCGGCTGAAGGACGACCAGCGCGTCACCTTCCTCGACACGCCGGGTCACGCGGCCTTCTCGGCCATGCGGGCGCGCGGCGCCAATGTCACCGACATCGTCATTCTGGTGGTGGCGGCCGATGACGGCGTCATGCCCCAGACGATCGAGGCGATCCAGCACGCCCGGGCGGCGGGCGCGCCCCTGATCGTGGCGGTCAACAAGATCGACAAGCCGGGGGCCAACCCGCAGAAGATCGTCAACGAGCTGTTGCAGCACGAGGTCATCGCCGAGAGCCTGGGCGGTGACACCCAGGTGATCGAGGTCTCGGCCAAGGAACGCACCAATCTGGACGGCCTTCTGGATGCCGTCCTGCTGCAAGCCGAGGTCATGGACCTGCGCGCCAACCCCGACCGTTCGGCCG
>CAYNDG010000109.1:0-4865 GCA_964395805.1 uncultured Brevundimonas sp. | reverse complement strand
AAGGGCCGCGGCCCGGTCGGCACGGTGCTGGTCAAGCGCGGCACCCTGCGTCGCGGCGACATCGTCGTGGCCGGCTCGGCCTGGGGCAAGGTTCGCGCCCTGCTGGACGAACGCAATGCCCAGCTGGATGAGGCCGGACCCTCGGTTCCGGTCGAGATCCTGGGCCTCGACGAGCCGCCCTCACCCGGCGAGGTGTTCGCCGTGGTCGAGACCGAGGCCCGCGCCCGCGAGCTGACCGACTTCCGTGAGCGCAAGCAGCGCGAGAAGGCGACCGCCGCCAACCCCGTCTCCCTGGCCGATATGATGGCCAAGCTGGGCACGAAGAAGATCAGCGAGCTGCCGGTCGTCATCAAGGCGGACGTCCAGGGCTCGGCCGAGGCCATCGCCGGGTCGCTGCAGGCCATGGGCAATGACGAGGTTCGCGCCCGGGTCGTCTTCCAGGGCGCCGGCGGTATCACCGAAAGCGACGTCAACCTGGCCAGGACGGCGGGAGCCCCCATCCTCGGCTTCAACGTCCGTGCGTCGAAACAGGCGCGCGAGCTGGCCGATCGGGAAGGCGTCGAGATCCGCTACTATTCGATCATCTACGACCTGCTCGACGACATGAAGGGCGTGCTGTCCGGCATGCTGGCGCCGATCCAGCGCGAAACCTGGCTGGGCAATGCCAAGGTGCTGCAGGTGTTCGACATCTCCAAGGTCGGCAAGATCGCCGGTTGCCGGGTCAGCGAGGGCGTGGTTCGCAAGGGCGCGCGCGTCCGGATCGTGCGCGACGACATCGTCGTGCTGGAACTGGGCACGCTCAACACGCTCAAACGCTTCAAGGATGAGGTCAATGAGGTGCCCTCGGGCCAGGAGTGCGGCATGCAGTTCCAGGGCTTCCAGGACATCAAGGAAGGCGACCTGATCGAATGCTTCACCGTCGAGGAGATCAAGCGCGAGCTGTAGCCGCGCCTGATTGTCTGTTGTCCGGAGACCGCCCATGACCCGTCTTGCCACAGGCCTTCTGTTGCTGGCGCTCATGGCGGGCCCGGCCGCGGCCGAGACCCGCTACTGGGCCTATGATGCGGCAGACCGCGTCACCCAGGCCCTGACGCAGGGGATCACCATCGAGATCCGGCGGAATTTCTTTGGCGCGGTCAGCGTCAAGCGCCTGTTCTCGACCTCGGCACGCGGCTCTGCAGAAATTCGCCTGGGGGGTCCGGCCGCCACCCGCTCGGTCCTGCCGGACGGCGTGCGCGCAAATGATGTCTACCGGATCGTCAGGGAAGGCGACGGGCGCGGTCTGGTCCGGGCCCTGTGTCCCGGCGCGGACGATGCCTGGCTGCTGACCGGCCGGATCCGCCAGGGAGACCCGATCGAATTGCACGCCGTCGGACGCTGGGCGGACGGCGCCTTCCGCCACTGCGTGACGCTGCGCTACACCTATCGCGGCGAATGGACCCTGCCCGAGGGCGCCGCGCCCCGGCCTGACGAAACCTCGCCCTCGACGCGATAGAGCTTTCGAACCGTCACGGATCGCTGTTAGCGTTAACCCATGCGGCTCCCCTCCCTGCCATCCGGCTCTTCATGAAACGCCTGTTCGACCTGTTGGGGGTGCTGCTGCTCGTCCTGCTGCTCTCGGCGTTCGACGAGCGGACGGCGGAGGAGACCGTGGACCGGGCGCGGGACGGCCTGTCCCGGGCCCTGAGCCGGGTGGTCCCGGGGCCGGCCAGCCCCACCCCCACCCTGCCGCTCGAGGCCGTCGACAACCGTCTGCGCGGGCAGTTCTCCGCGGTGGAGGCCCGTTCGCCCTGGACGCTGCTGATGGCCGACGGTGCCCGCCTCACCCTCGCCGGCCTCGGCGAGATCGGGACCCGGCCCCTGCGCATCGCCGACGGATCCGAGCCGCCGCTGGCGCGGCTGGGTCTGGCGGCGGGCCATCAGGTGGAGATCCGCGAGATCGTCTCCGTGACGCCTGCACCGGGGGGACAGGCCCTGTGCCCGGAGTATCCGGCCCGCTATCTGGCGCTGGCGTCGCGGGGGGACCGGCTGGAGATCCTGGCCTTCGCCGACCGGCCCGAAGACGAGGCGGTGCCTTGTGCCCATCTGACGTTCCGGCTTTCCTGAGACGGACCGACAGGGAGAGACCCCATGGGCGCGGCCATCCGTATCCTGATCGCGGGCCTGACCGGCGCGATCCTCGGCCTGGGCAGCTGGGTCGAGGCGGGACCGGACCTGCCCCGGCGCGACGGAGGCCTGGTGCCGGTCCGGGTCGACAGCAACGGCTTTCACACCGATCTGGTCATGGATCGGGCGCCGCTGATGGCGCGCGGTGGGCCGCTGGCCGAACGGGTCGCCGACCTGGGGCCCGGTGAGGCCGTGCGTATCGGCTGGGGCGATGCCCGCTTCTACGTCGACCAGAGCCCGATCCTATCGCGCCTGCCGGACGGGGTACGGGCCCTGGTCGCGCCCGGCAATCGCTCGGTCGTCATGCTCAGCCCGATCGATCGGCTGACCCCGGTTCGCGATCCGGAACGGCAGGTGCACCTGCGCCTGTCGCCCGTCGCCTTCGAGGCACTGGCGGCCCGTATCGAGGCCTCTCTCGACTTGGCCGGCGGCGCCGCGCGGCTGAGCGCAACGGGCCCGGACGGGCGCACCCGCTTCTATGCCTCGACCGAAACCTTCTGGATCGGACGGATGTGCAATCGCTGGACGGCCGAGGTGCTGCAGTCCGCCGGTCTGACCGTCCACCCCGGACGCACCCTCGTCGCCGGGGCCGTGCTGGCCGATGCCCGGGCCGCCGTCCCGCTGGACACACCGGGCGCAGACGACTAAACCGCGCCCCCTTGTGCGCCCGGCCTCCTTGCCGGCCGCCATAGAGCGAGAGAGACCGCCATGAGCCGACGCAAACCCGGCGACACGGCCGGCCACGGCCCGAGCCAGCGCCAGCTGCGCGCCGGCGAGCTGGTGCGCCACGCCCTGGTCGACATCCTGCGCGAGGAAGACATCCACGACGAGGCCCTGTCCGGGGTGTCGGTGACGGTGACCGAGGTCCGCCTGTCGCCGGACCTGAAGCACGCCACCTGTTTCGTCGAGCCGCTGGGCGCCGGCATCGACACCGCGCCGATCGCCGGCCACGAGAGCGAGGTGGTCAAGGCCCTGAACGCCCACGCCAAATTCCTGCGCGGCCTGCTGGGTCGGCGGATCGACATGAAGTTCACCCCGGACCTGCGTTTCCGCCACGACGAGAGTTTTGAGGTCGCGGCCCGCATGGACGCCCTGCTGGCCGACCCGCGCGTGCAGGCCGATCTGCAGGACGACGGGGACGAGACCGACTGATGGGCCGCCGCAAGCGCGGGCAGGTCGTCAACGGCTGGGTCTGTCTGGACAAGCCGCTCGAGATGGGCTCGACCGAGGCGGTCTCGGTCGTCCGGCGCCTGTTCGAGGCGCAGAAGGCCGGCCATGCCGGGACACTGGACCCGCTGGCCACCGGCATCCTGCCGATCGCGCTCGGCGAGGCGACCAAGACCGTCCCCTTCATGATGGACGCCGGAAAGGTCTATCGCTTCACCGTCACCTGGGGCGTCTCGACCGACAGCGTGGACGCCGAGGGCACCGAGATCGCCCGCTCGGACGTCCGCCCCCCGCGGGAGGCAGTCGAGGCCGCCCTGCCGACCTTCGTCGGTGAGATCGAGCAGGTGCCGCCGCGCTTCTCCGCCATCAAGGTCGACGGCCAGCGTGCCTATGACCTGGCCCGCGAGGGCGAGGCCTTCGAGCTGAAGGCCCGGCCCGTGACCGTCCATGAGGCCGCGATCACGGCGTCCGACACCGATTGGGTCGAAATCCGGGTGCGGACCGGCAAGGGCGTCTATATCCGCTCGCTGGCGCGGGATCTGGCGGCGATGCTGGGGGCCGAGGGGCATGTGACCGCGCTGCGGCGCGAGCGGGTGGGCCCGTTTTCGACCGATAATGCGGTCACACTGGATATTCTGCGGGAAATGGTGCATAGGGGCGCCGCCTCGGAAGGTCTTCTTCCGGTCGCGACCGCTCTGGACGACATCCCGGACCTGGCCGTGACCGAGACGGATGCCTTCTCGCTTCGGCAGGGACGGCCGATCCTTCTGCTTCCCCGACAGATCGAAACCCTGAAGGCCCGGCTTGCGCCCGGCTCGCGGACCGTTTCGGCCTTCGAGGACGGAACCCTGGTCGCCCTCTGCCAGATGCGGGCCGGTCGGCTTGAACCCGACCGCGTATTCAATCTCCAGCCCTCAAGCAGCGAGGCCCCGCAGGCCGAGCGATAGGGCCAGAAAAGGAGCTCTACGATGTCGATTACGCCTCAACGCAAGGCTGAAGTCATCACCGAAAATGCGCGCGGCGCCGGAGACACCGGTTCCGCCGAGGTTCAGGTGGCCATCCTGACCGAACGGATCGCCAACCTGACCGAGCATTTCAAGACCCACAAGAAGGACAACCACAGCCGTCGCGGCCTGCTCAAGCTGGTGTCGCAACGCCGGGGCCTTCTGGACCACCTCAAGAAAGTCGACGAAGGCCGCTATGGCGCCCTCATCGAAAAGCTGGGCCTGCGCCGCTAGGGCCAGGTGACGGGAAGGGCCCGCTCGACGGGCCCTTTCTCTTATCCGCCGCAGGGCGGACGGAGGCAGCACGCCTCCACGACGCGAGGGCCACGCCGGTCCTCTTCCACCCCCGCCCGGATGCGACGGCGTATCCGGGTTCCTGGGCCCGAAGGACTGAGACAAGCCCTGACTGTCCGCCCCCATCGGCAATCCGGCCATGGGCTTCGAGAGAGAGAGTATGGTCGATATCGAACGCAGGACCATTGAGTGGGCCGGTCGCCCGCTGACGCTGGAAACGGGCCGCATCGCCCG
>CAYNDG010000108.1:0-6013 GCA_964395805.1 uncultured Brevundimonas sp. | reverse complement strand
CATCTCCTGGAACATCTGCTCCTGCAGCGGCAGGGTCGAGGCCATCATGGCCTCGCGATAGGCGTTCTCGGCGGTCAGGTGTTCCTTGACGTCCGCCTTGATCAGGGTCGGATCGCGCAGCACCGCCTGCCAGTTGTCGTCCTTCATCCACTGGTACTCGTCCACCCGGGTACGACCCAGCTGTTCGATGGTGACCGGGATCTTCTTGGCGACGGGAGGGACGGGCATGTTCGAGAGGGCGCCTTTCGGAGAGCGGGCAAGGGTCGGGGAGGCGGCGGCCGCAAGGGCGGTGGCGGCGGTGGACGCGATCATCTGCCGACGGTTCATGACAGGCTCCAGCAAGCGACGGAAATCAGGAGCGGGCACCATGATCCGCGCCGCGCCGGGGCGTCAAATGAAACAACGGCCATGATGGGGCTCAGGGTGCAAGAACCGCCGGGGTCATGCGCAGCAGCAGGTCACCGCCCTGGCCGATGGCGGCCAGACGGCTCGACACATGGCCGAGCACATTGGCGGCATAGACCTCATACAGGGCGATCCGGCCATCCAGCCAGTCGGCGTCGCCTTGGCCATCAGCCTTGAGCATCTGGGCCGCCAGCGCGCCCCGGGCGAGGAACCAGCCGCCGATCACGTCGCCCATCAGCTTCAGATAGGCATCGGCCGCCGTCAGCACATCGGCGGTGCCGTCTTCGGCCGCCTTGCGGTCCAGCAGCCAAAGGGTCGCGTCCTCGACCGCCGACAGGGCATTGGCCATCCGCTCGACCGGCTTGCCGTCATAGAGGGCCGCCAGAGGGGTCAGGACCGTCTTCATCTCCTCAATCAGCAGGCGCGCCGAAGCCCCGCCGTCCTGCGACAGCTTGCGCCCCACGAGGTCCATGGCCTGGATGCCGTTGGTGCCCTCATAGATCGGGGCGATGCGGGCGTCGCGATAGTATTGGGCGGCGCCGGTTTCCTCGATGAAGCCCATGCCACCGTGGATCTGGATGCCCATCGAGGCCACCTCGACCCCCATGTCGGTCGACCAGGCCTTGGCGATCGGCGTCAGCAGGTCCTCGCGGCCCTTCCATCGGCGGGCGGTCTCAGGGTCAGCGGATGTCCGGGCGAGGTCCGCGGCCATACCCGTGGCCAGACAGATGGCGCGGCCGGCGGCGATCCGGGCCTTCATGACCGACAGGGTGCGGCGCACATCGGGGTGGTCCAGAATCGGCGCCGAGGCCTCACCCGTCCACACTGATCGACCCTGTCGACGGTCCGAGGCATAGGCCAGCGCATGCTGATAGGCGCGTTCGGCGATGCCCACCCCCTCGACCCCCACGGCGACGCGGGCGGCGTTCATCATCACGAACATATGGGCCAGCCCTTCGTTGGGCCGGCCGACCAGCTCCGCGGTCGCGCCCTCATAGGCCATGACGCAGGTCGGCGAGGCGTGGATGCCCAGCTTGTGCTCGACCCCCACGGGCCGGAAGGCGTTGCGCGCGCCCGGAGAGCCGTCGGCCTTCACAAGGTATTTGGGGGCCAGAAACAGGCTGATACCCTTGGGTCCCGGCGGGGCATCGGGCAGGCGGGCCAGCACCATGTGGACGATATTGTCCGTCATGTCGTGGTCGCCCCAGGTGATATAGATCTTCTGGCCCGTCAGGCTGTAAGTGCCGTCGCCGTTCGGCGTGGCCGTCGCTGTGAGGGCGCCGAGATCCGAGCCGGCGTTGGGTTCGGTCAGGACCATGGCCCCGGTCCACTCGCCCGAGATCAGCCGGGTCAGATAGGTCTCTTTCTGCGCCTCGGTGCCGTGGGCCTCCAGGGCCTCGATCGCCGCCAGCGACAGCATGGGGCACAGGCCAAAGGCCATATTGGCCGAGTGTACCGGCTCGTATGCGGCCAGCTCGAGCGCCTTGGGCAGGCCCTGCCCGCCGTGGGTAACCGGCGCCGCCAGCCCCATCCAGCCTCCCTCGACAAAGGTGCGGTAGGCCTCGCCGAATCCCGGGGCGGGCACCACGCCGTCGCCCTCAAGCCGCGCCCCGGCCCGGTCACCGGGCACATTGAGCGGCGCCAGCGTGCCCTCGGCCACCTGACCGGCGGCCTCCAGCACGGCATCGACCAGATCGACATCAAGGTCCGGGAAGGCCCCCGTGGCCTGAAGGTCCTCCAGCCCAAGGACGTGCTTCAGGGTGAAACCCAGGTCGCGAAGCGGGGCGCGGTAGCTCATCGGGACTCCCTTGATCGAGCGGGTAACGATAGGATCGTTCAGACACTTGGCCGCGATGGCCGGATTTGCCAAGTTTGGTCCACTGCCGTCACGGAAGGGAAGTCATGGCCGAGCCCCGAAATCGATACTCCCAGGTCTCGCTGCTCCTTCATTGGCTGATTGCCATTCTGGTGATCGGACAGATCGCCCTGATCATGGCGCACGACGCGACCGAGGGCGGGCCGTGGATGGGTCTTCACAAGTCGGTCGGACTGTCGATTATGGTTCTGACCCTAGTTCGCCTGGGCTGGCGCATCGCCAATCCGGCCATCCCGCTGCCGGCGGAAATGCCGAAATGGCAAAGGGTTATGGCTCGCGGCACCCATGTGCTGTTTTACGTCGTGCTGATCGGCATGCCGCTGGGCGGCTGGGCGGCCTCGTCGGCGGCCGGCCGCGATATCGACTTCTTCGGCCTGTTCAACTGGCCGCTGCTGCCGATCTCCGGCGGGCGCGAGGTCGCGGGCCAGTTCATGGATGCCCATGAAATGGCCGCCAAACTGCTGTACGTCCTGCTGGCCCTGCACATACTGGGCGCGCTGAAGCATCATTTCGTCGACCGCGACAATGTGTTGCATCGGATGCTGCCCTTCATTCCGCGCCGCCCGTGAGTGATCGGGGCGTGGATGCCGCTGCGGCGCTCCGCCGTGGCGAGCTGGTGCTGCTGCCGACCGAGACGGTCTATGGCCTGGCCGCCGACGCCGGCAATGCCGAGGCCGTGGCCCGCATTTTTTCCGCCAAGGGCCGTCCGCGCTTCAATCCCCTGATCGCTCACGTCGACAGCGTCGAGGCCGCCGCCCGGGTCGGGCGGATGACGCCGATGGCCGAGGCCCTGGCCGCGCGCTTCTGGCCCGGTCCGCTGACGCTGGTGCTGCAGGCCCTGCCGGACGGTCCGGTCTGCGATCTCGCGCGAGCGGGGCTGGACAGTGTGGCGGTGCGCGTTCCCGGACACCCGTTGGCCCGCGCGGTTATCGGTGCCTTTGGCGGACCCGTCGTGGCCCCCTCGGCAAACCGCTCGGGACGGCCCAGTCCCACGACCTTCGGCGACGCCGTTGAGGAGACCGGCGCAGCGAGCTCTGTCGCGCTTGACGGTGGCGACTGCACCGTCGGGCTGGAGAGCACGGTCGTGTCCCTGCTGGGGGATCGCCCGCGCCTGCTGCGTCCGGGCAGCGTGACGCGGGCGGAGATCGAGGGCGTGGTCGGCCCGCTGGAGGATGACGCCGGCGACGGTCACCGGTCCCCCGGCCGCCTGACCCTGCACTATGCGCCCGACGCGCCGGTCCGGATCGAGGCCCGCGAAGCTGAGTCGGGCGAGATCCTGCTGGGCTTCGGCCCCGGAATGGGTGAGGCCCGCTGGAGCCTGAGTACCACGGGTGACCTGACCGAAGCCGCCGCGCGCCTGTTCCGCCTCCTGCGGGAAGCGGACCGTGAGCATCCGACGGGCATCGCCGTGTCACCGATTCCCGACACAGGGCTGGGTGAAGCCATCAACGACCGCCTGCGCCGGGCCGCAGGCTTTGTGGGCTAGAGGAAGCGCGCCTTCAGGTCGATACTCGGCGATTGTCCGACCTGCACCAGGCAGTCGCGCAGCCAGACCTCGGCCGCCGTCCGCCCCTTGTCCTTGAGCCGGTTGAGGAAGGTCCATTCCGTGTCGAATTTGGACCGCAGCGGCAGGTCCGACAGGTGGGTGTCGGCCTCAATGGCGTGCATCCGAAGCTTGCGATAGCCGTCGTCACCCGTCTGGTTCAGCCGGCCGGCCTCGATCAGGTCCTGGACGAAGGCCACCGCCCGCAGTTCGGCGACCAGCGGCGCGTTGAAGACGATCTCGTTCAGGCGATCCATGATCACATCGGCGTCGCGGGGCGTTTCGTCCCGCCGGAACGGGTTGAGCGGCAGCATCAGGATGTCATCGGGCGTCGAGGCATAGAACAGCGGCCACAGCGGCGGATTGGCCAGATAGCCCCCGTCCCAATAGGGCTCGCCCTCGATCTCGACCGCCTGGAACAGATGAGGCAGGCAGGCCGAGGCCAGCAGCACATCCACCGTCAGTTCCGCATTGTCGAACAGTCGTACCCGTCCCTGCTTGACCGCTGTCGTGGCCACGAACAGCTGGATGTCCGACCCCCGAACGGCATCGAAATCGACCACCGCGTCCAGAACCCGGCGCAGAGGATTCAGGTTGAACGGATTGAATTGATAGGGCGACAGGGTCATCGCCAGGCTCTCAGCCGACCGCCATAGCGGGGTGTCCTTCATCCACGCCGGGCTGAAGGTGGCGCTCCAGATCGAACTGTCGCCAAAGACGTTGCGACCGCCGGACAGGTTGATCTCGCGCCACAGCTTGTCCAGCGACCTGCGCGCGCCGTCGAAGCCGCCGGCCTCCAGTCCCGAGATCAGGGCGGCGGCATTCATCGCCCCGGCCGAGGCACAGGTGACCGCGCGGAAATCCAGCGCCTCAGCTTCAAGCAGGCGGTCCAGCACACCCCATTGGAATGCCCCATGCGAGCCTCCCCCCTGCAGGGCCAGACAGACCGGCGGGGGAGGGGCCTGATGCACCATCCCGCCTATTGCGCCGTCCAGCCACCGTCGATGGAAAAGGCCGTGCCATTGGCCGAGGCGCCCAGATCCGACACCAGATACAGGAAGATGCCGACCAGCTCGTCGGTCGTCACGAACCGCTTGGTCGGCTGGGACTTGAGGATCACCTCCTCGAGCACGCGGTCCTTTGAAATGCCGTGGGTGCGGGCCTGGTCGGCGATCTGCTTGTCGACGATGGGCGTCTCGACAAAGCCGGGGCAGATGGCGTTGCAGGTGATCCCCTCGCGCGCCAGTTCCAGGCCGACCGTCTTGGTCAGGCCGATAACGCCGTGCTTGGCCGCGACATAGGCAGACTTGAAGGGGCTGGCGACCAGACCGTGGGCCGAGGCGACATTGATGATCCGGCCACGGCCCTGGGCCTTCATGATCGGCACCGCCGCCCGTGTGGCATAGAAGGCCGACGACAGGTTGATGGCGATGATCTGCTCCCACTTGTCGGCAGGGAACTTCTCGATGGCCTCGACGTGCTGGATGCCGGCGTTGTTGACCAGAATGTCGAGCCGCCCCAGCTCATGCCGGGCAAAGGCGACCATGTCGGCCACCTCTTCGCCGCGACGCATGTCGGCGGCGTGATATCGCACACGAACGCCGCACGCGGCCTCCATCTCCGAACGCATCCTCTCGATCTCGGACGGATCGCCCAGTCCGTTCAGCACCACATCGCCCCCGCGGGCGGCCACAGCCCGGGCCAGGGCCAGGCCGATCCCGGAGGTCGATCCCGTGATCACCGCCACCTGACCGCGAAGATCGTTCATGTCGCGCGGGCGGGCCTGTTCAGACCCTGCCGTGTCGCCGCGCTTTGGCCACTGGAACATCGAATGCCTATTCGTGAGTGAAACGTCACGGGATCTATAGCGGCTGATCCTGCGGTGCGCCACGCGGCGAGGTCAGGAATTTCCCGATCGGATGAATATCCAGTCGCTGTCGGTCGATTGTCCGGCCTGAAAGCGATAGCCGTCGCGGTCGAAGGCCTTGAGGTCCCCGGCCCGGTCGATGCGATTTTCGATGGCGTAGCGGGCCATGGTGCCCCGTGCCTTCTTGGCGAAGAAGGAGATGATGCGGCTTTCGCCGTCTTTTTCCTCGCGGAAGTGGATGGTGACGACCGGCAGCTTCAGCGCCCTGGCGTCCACGGCGCCGAAATACTCCTGGCTGGCCAGATTGACGAGGGTCGGGTCG
>CAYNDG010000107.1:0-6135 GCA_964395805.1 uncultured Brevundimonas sp. | reverse complement strand
CCGTCCATCCAGATCCAGCCGTCACGGTCGTCGAAAGGAACGAAGGCCATTGAACAAAGTCTCCCATAGCTGTGTGCCGGTTAGAGCCGCCGGGGCCGCCGAGGTCAACGTCACCGCGCCCGGGGGGCTGCAATGAGCGCGTTTGACGGGCGGGCCGGCGGGCGCTCGGGCCCTGTCGCGGGCGCCGGTTCGGGACGGCATCTGCTGATCGTCGATGACGACGACCGGATTCGCGAGCTGCTGAAGGAATATCTGGCGCGCGAGGGATATCGCGTGACCGGTGCGGCGCACGCCGCTGCCGCCCGCCGTCTGATGGAACTGATCGAGTTCGATCTGGTGGTCCTCGACATCATGATGCCGGGGGAAAGCGGCCTCGACCTGACCACCTGGGTCCGCAACAAGGCCGAGACCTCGCAGACGCCGGTCCTCCTTCTGACCGCGCGGGGCGAGGCGGGCGACCGGATCGAGGGCCTGTCGCGCGGGGCCGACGATTACATGTCCAAGCCCTTCGACCCTCGTGAACTGGCACTACGCATAGATGCCATCCTGCGGCGCACCGGCGGCAAGCCGCTGACCCCGCGCGAGATCAAGCTGGGAACCGCCGTCTTTGACATGGAGCGGCTGGAGCTGATGCGCGATGGGCATCCCCAGCGCCTGACCGAAGCCGAGGCCCAGCTGCTCAAGACCCTGGCCATCCACGCCCATGCCCCGGTCGAGCGGATGGCCCTGTCGCCCGACACCGCCGACATCACCGGACGCGCCGTCGATGTGCAGGTCACCCGCCTCCGTCGGAAGCTTGAGGTCGACCCCAAGAACCCCCGCTATCTCCAGACCGTTCGCGGTGTCGGCTATATGCTGGCGCCCGATTGAGGCTTGAAGGATCGGGCCGGGCCCCATGAAGCTTCTTCCGTCCACCTTCTGGACCCGGTTTCTCAAGCGACGGTTGCCGACCTCGCTGTGGGGCCGGTCCCTGCTGATCATCGTGCTGCCGGTGCTGGTGATGCAGGTCTTCGTGACCTGGACCTTCTTCGATGCCCATTGGCAGACGGTGAACGCCCGCCTTTCGGAAGGCCTGGCAGGCGACATCGCGTGGGCCGTGGAAACCTATGCCGAGGACCCGACACCCGGGGGCCTCGACGCCTTGGCCAGCAGGGCCGAACGCACCCTGTCCCTGTCCGTCGCCTGGCAGGAAGCCACAGCCCTGCCCGAGAATGTCCGGCGCGGCCCCATAGGCGTCGTCGACCGCGCTCTTGAGGCGGCTTTGAGGTCCCGCCTTGATCGCCCCTTCTGGTTCGATACCACGCGGTATCCCAACTATATCGACATCCGGGTCCAGATCGGCGACGGAGTCATGCGCATCATCGCCCCGCGCGAGCGGGCGGTCGCGACCCAGGCGCACATCTTCGTGGTCTGGCTGCTGGCGGCGACCGTGCTGCTGATGTCGGTCGCCATCCTGTTCATCCGCAACCAGGTGCGCGCTATCGAACGGCTGGCCGCCGCCGCCGAGGCCTTTGGCCGGGGCGAGACCCGCGAACGGTTCAAGCCGCATGGCGCGCGCGAGGTCCGGGCCGCTGCGCGCGCCTTCATGGACATGCGCGACCGCATCCAGCGCCATATCGACCAGCGCACCGCCCTGCTGGCCTCCGTCAGCCACGACCTGCGCACGCCCCTGACCCGCCTGCGGCTGGAGCTGGCGCTGGCCCCGCCCTTCAAGCGCGCCGCGGCCATGCAGGGTGACCTCGATCAGATGGAGCATATGATCGACGAATATCTGGCCTTCGCCCAGGGCGAGGCGGGCGAGGCCAGCGAGGCCCTGTCTGTCTCCGATCTGCTGACCCAGGCGGCCGAGGATGCCCGTCGGATCGGCGCAACCGTCGAGGTGGACGTGCCCGAAACCCTGACCGTCAACGTCCGCCCCCTCGCCTTCCGGCGCGCGCTGGCCAATCTGGTCGGCAATGCTGCTGCACACGGCGATACGGTGCGCCTGTCCACCCGCAGATTACCGTCCGGCGGCACCGAGATCGCGGTCGAGGATGATGGTCCCGGCATTCCCGAGGATATGCACGAAGAGGCCTTCCGCCCCTTCTCCCGCCTCGACGCCTCGCGTAACCAGAACCGGAAGGGTGTGGGTCTGGGTCTGGCCATTGCCCGGGACGTCGCGCGCGGCCACGGGGGCGACATCAGCCTGGGGCGCAGCGACCTCGGCGGGCTGATGGCGCGAATTCGCCTTCCGGGATAGTATCGGGCATCAACAGGAGAGTCCTGATGCGCCGTTTCGCCTTCTTTGCCCCGCTGGCTGCCGTCACCCTTGTCGCCGGCGCCGTCGCTGCCCAGAGCGCCGAAGTGTCCGTCGTGCTCGGCCCGGAGCTGGTGAAAAAGGCGGACGAGCTGGGAGAGCGTGATCTGCTGGAGCAGGCCAACCAGCTGGGCGAAACCGTCCGGCGCGCGCTGGCCCGCGAACAGGCCCTGCCCGGCGCCACCATCTCGCTTGTTCTGGTCGACATCCGCCCGAACCGGCCAACCTTTGCCCAGCTGGCGGCCCAGCCCGGTCTGGACGGCATGCGCAGCCGGAGCATCGGCGGGGCCACCATCGAAGGCGAGGTCACCCTGGCCGACGGCACCCGCTATCCGGTCCGCTTTGACTGGTATTCCTCAAGCCTGGCCGAGGTGCGGGGCTTCACGACTTGGCAGGATGCCAGCCACGCCTTTGACCGGTTCGCGCGGCGGCTGGCGACCGGCCGCCTCTAGCGGGACAGTTCGCGGGCCCGGGCCACGGCGGCGCTGACGGCGGCTGTGGCGGCGCGTGCGGCGCCGCCGTCAGCTTCCAGCGCATCCAGACCCGCGCGGGTCGTGCCGCCCTTTGACGCGATGCGTTCGACGGCCTCCTCAAGGCTCTGTCCGGCCGACACACCGGCGGCGGCGGAACGCAGGGCGCCCCGCGCCAGACGCACGGCGGCCTCCGGCGTCAGGCCTTCGGCCTCACCCGCCCGGGCCAGCGCCTGGATGAAGGCATAGACGAAAGCCGGGGCCGATCCCGCCACGCCGGTCGCCGGATCCAGCAGATCCTCGGCCTCCAGCGGCACCACATCGGCCATGCCCTCGAACAGGGCGGTCGCCATAGCTCCTGCCCTGGCGTCCGATGCATAAAGGCCCGCCACGCCCTGCCGCTGGGCCACAGCCGTCGTCGGCATCAGACGGGCGACCGGGCGGCCGCCCACGGCCTTCTGGATATCGTCCAGCCGCACACCCGCCATCACCGAAACGACAACCGTGTCCCCGGGAATGAAGTCGGCAAAGGGCTGCAGCGCCTCGCGCCAGACGGCCGGTTTGACGGCCAGGACCAGTATGCCGACGTCCCTCATCCGCTCCGGTGCCGGATTGATCGTGGCACCCGCCGCCCGGGCCTGATCGGTCGCGCGGGTCTCATGCCTTGCGATGATGGTCAGCCGGTCTGCCTTGAACCCCGGGGTCGCCAGCCAGCCCTCGACCAGGGCCGAGCCCAGCCGTCCGCATCCGATCAGGACAACGTCGGTGTCCAGGGAAAAGGTGCCGGTCATGCCGTCTCCACATCAGCGAAGGCCCGGCCGGGCCGTTCAGCAGGGTGGAGTGCCTAACATGGTCCGACGCCGACCATCAAACCGGCGGGGTCGGATCAGGCGGTGCCGACCGTCTGGAACATGCAGGCGTCGATGGCGTCCTGGGGCTTGCGCCCGCCTCGCACCAGATAGTCAAAGGCCGGGAAATATCGGTCTGCCGCGTCAATCGCCGCGTCAATCATCGAGGCCGCCTGGGCCAGGGTCGGACGTTCGCCGTGCGGCAGGGCAAGCGCGTGGCGGAACACGATCTCCTGATCCTCGCTCCACAGCTCGAAATGGCCCAGCCAGGTGCGCTGATTGATCAGGCCGATCAGCTCATGCAGGGCCGGGCGACGCGTCTTGCCGACCCGCAGGTCCAGTGCGCAGCACAGCTGCAGGCAATCCCCTTCCGGACGCCAGGCGAACCACAGCTCGTAATCCTTCCAGTCACCGGCCAGGGCGAAGGCCAGATCGCCGTCCGCCGTCCGGTCAAACGGCAGGTTTTCCGCCGTCAGAACATGTTCGACCACATCGAGGGGATCGAAGGGCGTTTCCACCTCGTCCGGCCTGACCATGTCCATTCAGAGTATCCTGTCTTTCAGAAGGTTACCGGGAAGACCCCGGGAATCGCCTTCAGCACGCTGACGGTAGGCCTGTTCGCGGATTCGGCTCAACCGGCTGCGTCCCGGGGGGGAAGATCGCCTGTGGACGTTCCCTTTTGAGGCTTGTTGCGGGTGCGTTTTGCGGCTGCGGCCTCGCCCCCCTTCAGGGCGGCCAGTTCGGCCCGCAGGGCCTTCACCTCGGCCTTCAGGGCCTCGAACTCGTCGCGGCGCACCAGATCCAGCTCGGCCACCATACGGTCGGTCTGGGCCCGCATGGCGGATTTGGCTTCCTCGCCGGCCGCCTGGGCCAGTCCCATGGCGCCGGTCGACAGCCGGGCCAGTTCGTCGAGAAGCGGGTTGCGGGTCTGCATGGGGGACTACCTTGATATCTGTGAAGGACGCTGGGCTGCGCCGGTTTCCAGAGGGTTAATGAAATCTTGCACCGGTGGCGTCCATGTGGCCGATCGACCCGACCGCCGCAAACCCGCCGTCGTCAATTCTTGCAAGACGCCCCCGGCCCGTCTTGCTAAAGGCGAGGCATCGCTGATCACACCAAGGACGTCCCGTGCCCTTTCCCGAGTTCGATCCGGTCCTGATCTCCATCGGCCCCTTTCCGCTGCGCTGGTATGCGCTGGCCTATATCGCGGGCCTCGGACTGGGCTGGTGGTACGCGTCAAGGCTGGTGCGAAACCTGTCCGTCTGGGCTCCCGGGCGGCCGCCGGTCACCCAGACCCAGCTGGACGACCTGGTGCTCTGGATAGCGCTCGGGGTCATCGGCGGTGGGCGGTTGGGTTACGCCCTCTTCTACAAGCCGTCCCTCTATGCCGAACTCTTCACCGGCGACGGCTGGTCACGGCTGGCGCTGTTCCAGATGTGGGATGGCGGCATGTCCTTCCACGGCGGCCTGATCGGCGTCACCCTTGCCATCATCTGGTTCGCCCGAAGGCAGAACATCCCGCTGCTCAGCCTCGGTGATCTGGTGGCGCCCGTGGTGCCGATCGGCCTGTTCTTCGGGCGCATGGCGAATTTCATCAACGGCGAGCTGTGGGGCCGGACGACCGATGTCCCGTGGGCCATCCGCTTCTGCAACCAGAAGATCCTCGAGACCTATGGTTTCTGCCCGGCCGGCGATGTGCCCCGCCACCCCAGCCAGCTGTATGAGGCCGGGCTGGAGGGCCTGCTGCTCTTCGCCATCCTGACCCTCGGCGTCTGGAAGATGAAGCTGCTGACCAAGCCCGGCTATCTCACCGGCCTGTTCCTGTTGGGCTATGGGCTCAGCCGCGCGGTGCTGGAGACGGTACGAGAGCCCGACACCCACATGCCCGAAGCCCTGCAGGGCATGGTCACCATGGGCATGCTGCTGTCCATACCGATGATCCTGCTGGGCGGCTGGCTGATCTGGCGTGCCTGGAGCCGTCCGCCGGTCGGCGCGAACTCCTGAGCGGCGGGGCGCAGGCGGCGGACCTGAAGGGGCGGCTCCAGCGCGAGATCGCCCTGACCGGCCCGCTGGGCGTCGCCGACTATGTGACCCGCTGCCTGCACGACCCCCAGGGCGGCTATTATTCGACGCGCCCGGCGATCGGACCCGACGGCGACTTCCTGACCGCGCCGACCGTCAGCCAGATGTTCGGCGAGCTGATCGGCCTGTGGCTGGTCGAGACCTGGTCCCGGATGGGGGCCCCGGCGCGTTTTCAGCTGGTCGAGGTCGGCCCCGGCGATGGCACCCTGACGGCCGACATCCTGCGCGCCGCCCGCGTCGTTCCGGCCTTTCTCGACGCCTGCGAGCTGGTTCTGGTCGAGCCGAGCGGCCCCCTGCGCACCCTGCAGGCCGCTCGCCTTTCGGACGCGGCGCTCACCCCCCGCTGGGCCGACAGCCTGTTTGCCATCGACGCCGATGCCCCGATCCTGCTGGTCGCCAATGAGGTGCTGGACTGCCTGCCCGCCCGCCAGTTCGAGCG
>CAYNDG010000106.1:0-6173 GCA_964395805.1 uncultured Brevundimonas sp. | reverse complement strand
ACGACTACGTCGCCCTGCGCGGCGAGGCCAGGGCGCGCGAGGCCGGCAAGCTGCGGGCCGAAGGCAAGTCCTATGTCGTCAAGGACGGCGACGTGATGAACTTCCTGTTCAGCTAGGGCTGTTCCGAGGGACAGCGGCTGAACGCGACCGTCGCCCCGTCGCGATCCGGATAAGACAGTCTCAGGCGATCTTCCGTGGCCGAGGCGCGCACGGTTTCACGGGTCTCCTGCCCTTCGCCCTGACACACCAGATCCAGCTCATGCCCCTCTGCAATCGGGCGTGACACCTGGATGGCGCAGCTGTTCTCATACCCCTCAAAGCGCGTCAGGGTGATCGTGATCGGCCGTTCCGGGCCCGTCGTGTTCGAGCACCAGGCGGGATAGGCCGCCCAGTCCCCCAGCAGTTCCGCATGCCCCGTTGTCCGGGCCGGCGCAGGCTCCTCCGGTGGCAGGGGTGCGTCTGGATCCGGCGTCACAGGCCCCGGTTCCATCGGGTCATTGCCACAGGCCGCGACTGCGGCGGCCAGACTGGCGGTGGCGGCAAGGCGGATCAGGACGTTCATTCAGCCAGGAACGCACACCCGGCGACTCTGTTCAGAACGAGTCGCAATTGCGGTTGCTTCTGATAATCGTTCGCAGTAATTGCCCCGCACCTTCACTGTAACTCCCCGGGGCTTGTCATGCGTACCACCCTCCTCCTCACTACCGCCTTGGCCGGACTGGCCGCCATCGCCACGCCTGCCCTGGCCCAGACCCAGCAAGCGCCCAACCCATCGGGCGACCCGGTCACGCTGGACCCCATCACCGTTCTGGCCACCCGCACCGCTACCCGCGTCGACGAAGCCCCGGCCACGGTCACCGTCATCTCGGCCCAGGAGATCGAGCAGAACCTGTATACGGACATCAAGGATCTGGTTCGGTTCGAGCCGGGCGTCAGCGTCCGCACCCAGCCGGCGCGATTCGGCGCCGCCCTGGGCTCGACGGGTCGTGACGGCAATGCCGGCTTCACCATCCGCGGTCTGGGCGGCGACCGGGTGCTGATCGTCGTCGACGGCGTTCGTACCCCCGACGGCTATGCCTTTGGTCCGCAGAGCGTCGGCCGCGGCGGCTATTCCGATCTGGACCTGATGAAGTCGGTCGAGATCCTGCGTGGCCCGGCTTCGGCCCTCTATGGCTCGGATGGCGTGGCGGGTGCGGTCTCCTTCACCACCAAGGACCCGGTCGACATGCTGGGCGCCAGCCGCAACTGGACCGCCCGGGCCCGCGTCGCCTATGGCTCGGCCGACGACAGCGTGGCTACGGGCCTGTCCTTTGCCGGTCGTGACGGTGCCCTGTCCGGTCTGGTGGCCTGGACCCACCGCGATGCCTCCGAGACAGACAATCAGGGCACGGTCGGCGGCGAGGGTGCGAGCCGGACCGAGCCCAATCCCCAGGATTTCAGCTCCGACGCCCTGCTGGCCAAGCTGGTCTGGGACGTCGCGCCCGGCCACCGTCTGGGCCTGACCTGGGAGTCCTACACCTCGGATGTCGACGCCAATGTGCTGTCAGGCCGCAGCGCCTCGGTTCTGGATCTGCGCGCCGAGGACGAGACCCGCCGCCGACGTATCGGACTCGACTGGCGGACGGAGGCCCTGCCCGGGCTGGACGAAGCCTCGATCACCGTCTACCGGCAGCAATCGGAAACCCGCCAGTTCACCCTTGAGGACCGTGCGCCGGCCGCCGATCGTACCCGCGACAACACCTTCGACAATGATGTCATGGGTCTGGCCGCGCAGGGGCGTCGCACGCTGACCTCAGGCTCGGTCGAGCACCGGCTGATCTTCGGCGGGGACTGGTCCGAAACCACCCAGAGCGGTGTGCGTGACGGCACTGTGCCCCCGGCTGGGGAGACCTTCCCCTCCAGCCCCTTCCCGGAGACGGACTATACGCTGGCCGGCCTGTTCATTCAGGACGAGATCGTGCTGGCGGGTGGATCGCTGCGCATCACCCCGGCCCTGCGGTATGACGCCTATGAGCTGACCACGGCCGATGATCCGCTGTTCACGGGCCCCAAGGCCGATCAGGAAGACAGCCGCCTGTCGCCCAAGCTGGGTGTCGTCTGGTGGGCCAGTGACACCTTCGGCCTGTTCGCCTCCTGGGCCGAGGGCTTCAAAGCCCCGACCCCGTCTCAGGTGAACAGTGCTTTCGGCAACCTCGCCTTCGGTTACATTTCGGCGCCCAATCCCGATCTGAAGCCGGAGACCAGCCGCAGCGTTGAGGCCGGCCTGCGCCTGCGCGAGGTCCCGGTGTGGGGGGGTGGCCGCATGGCCCTGCAGGCCGTGGCCTTCCAGGCCGACTATAAGGACTTCATCAGCCAGCAGGTCGTGTCGGGCGGCTTTACCCCGATGGACCCGGCGGTGTTCCAGTACGTCAACTTCACCGATGTCGAGGTGAAGGGGCTGGAATTTCGCAGCGATGCCTCCTGGGGCAATGGTCTCAGCGCCCGCGTCTCGGCCGCCTGGGCCGAGGGCGATCAGACGACGGCCGGCACCACCACAGCCCTGCCCAGCATCGACCCGCTCAAGGTCGTTGCCGGGGTGGGCTGGGATGCGCCTTCCGGAGCCTTCGGCGGCCAGGCCATCGTGACCTGGTCCGAGGCCAAGGACGCGGCCGACACCACCGGACTGGCCTGCTCGCCGAACTGCTACGTCGGGGACGACTTCACCCTGTTCGACCTGACCGGCTACTGGAACGTCACGGACACGGTCACCGCCCGCATCGGCGTGTTCAACGTGTTCGACGAAACCTACGGCTGGTGGAGCGATGTGTCGGGCCTGTCGACCACCTCCACCGTGCTCGATGCCTACACCCAGCCCGGCCGGAATGTTTCGATCTCCCTGACCTTGCGTCTGTGATCGGAGAGGCGATAATGCGAATGAGTTTCAAGTTGGAGATGCCCCCCATGCGCGCCGCCCTTGCCGCCGCCCTTCTGATCGGCACCTGTATGCCGGTTGCTGCCCTTCCCGCGACCGCCCTCGCCCAGACCCCCGCAGAGGCCACGGCCGATGCGAAATTCCGGCGCGACCGTCAGGCCATTCTGTCCCAGGCCGGGCAGTTTCGCGTGCGGTTCGACATGCGCGAGACGGTACCCTTCGTCGACGGCTATGAGCCGCTGGACGAGAAGCTGTCGGGCGGAAACGAGATCGTGCGGATCGTCTATGACGACGGTACGCGCATCAGCCTGCAACACATCCTGGTCATGGATCACGAGGGCCAGACGTTCGTCATCAAGCACTGGCGGCAAGACTGGGTTTATGAGCCCGAGGCCGTCCTGACCTATGCCGGGCCCAACCAGTGGGTACTGACCCCGGTGCCGGAGGGCCAGCGCAAGGGTACCTGGTCCCAGACCGTGTGGCAGACTGATGACTCACCGCGCTACGGCGGGGTCGGGGTCTGGACCTATGCCCACGGCATGACCGAATGGGCTTCGGCACCGACGCTGCGCCCGCTGGCCCGCCGCGATGCGGTGCGCAGTCCGGTCTATGACCGTTACGTCGGGACCAACCGTCACGCCCTGACACCGTTCGGCTGGGTGCATATTCAGGACAACCTCAAGATGTCGGGCGCCCAGGGTGACGAGGGCGACGGCCAGGTCATAGTGCACGAGGACGTGGTCAACACCTATCGTCGGTGGGATGGCTACGATGCCGGCCCGGGTGATGCCTATTGGGCCGACACCCAGGCCTACTGGGCCGGTGTTCGCGACCTTTGGGACGAGGTGATCGCCCGCGACGGCGGCATCCGCGTTCAGGAAGAGGCCAATGCCGGAGCCGTCACCGGACCGGCCCTCATGGGTCTGGCCAACCAGATCCACGCGGGTGAGACCACCACCGAGGCGGCACTGGCCGAAGCCCGCACGGTCATCATGAATGCCACTTCCGGTAGCTGATCATTTTTCTGCTTGACGACTGCGCCAGCCGTCGCCACGCTTAAGTCACTCATCAAGACCGGTCGAGGGATAGGCCCTTTGACGCCGGGGCAACCTTCGCGAAGAGACCCTCTTCGCGAGATGGTGCCAACTCCTGCGAGGATCATGGTCTCACGACCCGGTCCGCGAGAGATGAGTGAAGCGACGGCCTCTCCGGAGGTCCCGCCGTTTCACGGGTCGATCCACGCACGAGTACTCGATGGGCGGAGTTCGTCGTGTCGTGCCTGCTGTCCCGTTTCCTCCCCCTCCTCCCGCCTGGCGGGACCACACTGTGCCGCTGCCGGGGTTTTGCCTCAGCGACGGTCAGCCGCTGAACGATGCGACCGTGCGCCTGCGCCGGTTCGGGCCGGACGGGGCACCCGCCATCGTCATCCTCGGCGGCATATCCTCCGACCGCAGGGTCGCCGACGTCGGCGATGGCCGCGCCGCCTGGTGGCCGCGCATTGTGCGCCCGGGAGGCCCGATCGATCTGGACCGATATCAGGTGCTGGGCCTCGACCTGCTGCCCGGCCCGGGCGAGGCCGGTATCCGCACCCTGACCCCGGCGGACCAAGCCCGTGCCCTTGCCGTCGCGCTCGACCATCTGGGCATTCCCCGGCTGGAAGCCCTTATCGGCGCCTCCTACGGCGGCATGGTCGGACTGGCCTTTGCCGCCGCCTTTCCCGAACGGCTGAAGCAACTGATCGCGATCTCGGCCGCTCATCGTCCCGCCACCCACGCCACGGCCCTGCGCGGGATCCAGCGCCGCATCCTCGCCTTCGGGATCGAGACGGGTCGCCCGGGCGAGGCCGTTGCCCTGGCCCGCGAACTGGCCATGACCACCTATCGCACCGCCGAGGAACTGGACCTGCGCTTCGGACAGGACACTGTCCCGGAAGCCGCCGGTGAGCCCTATGCCGTCTGCGATTATCTGAAGGCCCGCGGCCGGGCCTATGTGCCGCGCACGACGGCGGAACGCTGGATCAGCCTGGCGGATTCGCTGGACCGCCACCGTGTCGAGCCTGAGGCGGTGGCCGTGCCGACCACATTGCTGGGCTTCACCTCGGACCAGCTGGTGCCGATCACCGACCTGGATGCTCTGGCCGACGCCCTCCCGAACCTGCGTGCCTTCGTCCGCGCGCCCTCCCTCTACGGCCACGACGGCTTCCTCAAGGAAGAGACCGTGGTCGCCGACCTCATCGCCTCGGCGCTTGCCGAACCTCTCTGTCGTCTTTCCGAGCTTGCCGCATGACCTGTCCCCCCTCCTCCCATGACCTCGCCACCCGCCTCGCCCGCGTCGGCATCGATCAGGACCCGGCCCACGGCGCGGTCATGCCGCCGCTGCACCTGAGCGCCAACTACAGCTTTGACGGGCTGGAGGGGAAACGCCGCTACGACTACAGCCGCTCGGGCAATCCGACCCGCGACCTTCTGGGCGAGGCCCTGACGGCGCTGGAGGGCGGCGCCGGCACGGTCGTCACTGCCAGCGGCATGGCGGCCGTCGATCTGGTACTGAGCGAACTGTCGCCCGGCGACCTCGTGGTCGCCCCGCACGACGGCTATGGCGGCACCCACCGGCTGCTCAACGCCCGCGCCCGGCGAGGCCACTTTGAGGTGACCTTCGTCGACTTTGCCGACGACGCCGCGCTCGACGCAGCGCTCGCCCGCCAGCCGAAACTGGTGCTGGTCGAGACCCCGTCCAACCCCCTGATGCGCCTGACCGATATCGAGGCCGTGTGCCGGGCGGCCCACGCAGCGGGCGCCAAGGTCGCCGTCGACAATACCTTCCTGTCCCCGGCGCTTCAGCAGCCGATCTCGCTGGGGGCGGACTGGGTCATCCATTCGACGACCAAGTTCATCAACGGTCATTCGGATGTGGTCGGGGGCGCTGTTGTGAGTGCGCGGGGCGAGGACCATGAGCGGCTGGCGTGGTGGGCCAACTGTCTGGGCACGACCGGGGCGCCGTTCGACGCCTGGCTGACCCTGCGCGGCCTGCGCACCCTGTTCGTGCGTATCGAGCGTCAGCAGGCGACCGCCGGGGATCTGGCCGAGTGGCTGGTCCGGCAACCGGGCGTGCGGGCCGTCCACTATCCGGGGCTGGCCGACCATCCCGGCCATGCGCTGGCGAAGCGCCAACAGGCCGGGTTCGGCGCCATGCTCAGCGTCGAGCTGGAGGGCGGTCGCGACGCCGCCCGCGCCTTTGTCGAGGGCCTGCAGGTCTTCACGCT
>CAYNDG010000105.1:1023-6244 GCA_964395805.1 uncultured Brevundimonas sp. | reverse complement strand
GGAGCCGTTGCGTCGTAAACCCAAATCGGGGCTGGACGGCACAATAAAGCTGTCAGCGGCTGAGGGCGGCTTCCAGACGAGTTTGCGCAGCCTCGATGTCGCGCAGCACCTCGGCCAGACGCTGGCGCTGGTCAGGCGACAGGCCGGGCGCGGCGGGCGGGCTCTCCGGCCGGACCGGGGCCTCGGGTGCGGGGCTGACCGGCGCGGGACCAACCGCCTCCTGGCCCAATATGCGCTTGACGCCCTGGGCCTTGTGCAGGCGGGCGACACCTTTCAGCGTCAGCCCCTCTTCATGCAGCAGGTGCCGCACGCCCTTCAGGACCTCGATGTCTTCGGGGCGATAGAAGCGCCGTCCGCCGGCGCGTTTTACGGGGGTGACAAAGGCGAATTTGGTCTCCCAGAAGCGCAGCACATGCTGGGGAACGCCCACCTCGGCGGCGGCTTCGGAGATACTGCGAAAGGCTTCGGGGCTTTTGGCCACGCGCGGCCCTCCGTTCAGCCAGCGGCGGCGGCGTGGACGCGGCTCTTCATGATCTGCGAGGCGCGGAAGCTGATCACCCGGCGCGGATTGATCGCGGCGGGCACGCCGGTCTTGGGGTTGCGGCCCATGCGGGCGCGCTTTTCGCGCACCTGAAAGACGCCAAAGCCGGACAGTTTCACGGTCTCGCCGCGCTCCAGCGATTCGACGATCAGCCCGAGGGTCCGTTCGACCAGGGTCGCGCATTCATTGCGCGACAGGCCGAGGGCCTCATGCACCGCGTCGCACAGATCGGCCCGGGTGAGCGTGTGATGGTCGTCCAAGGCGTCCCTCCCCTCGCTGAAGTCAGTTCCCCATTAAAGGCTGAAAGCCGTTGAAATGGAAAGGCGGAAATTCGTTTTACAGGCGAAGGGCGCAGGCGCCCCAGGTCAGGCCCCCGCCCATGGCCTCCAGCAGCACCAGATCGCCGCGCTTGATACGCCCGTCGCGGATCGCGAAATCGAGTGCCAGCGGGATCGAGGCGGCCGAGGTGTTGGCGTGCAGGGCCACGGTCGAGACTACCTTGTTCTCGTCCAGACCCAGCCGGTCACCGACCCCCTTGATGATGCGCTGATTGGCCTGATGGGGCACGAACCAGTCGACATCGGCGATCTCGATCCCGGCGGCCTCGGCGGCGGCGGTGATGGCCTCGGCGATATTGACGACCGCGTGGCGGAACACCTGATTGCCCAGCATGCGCAGATGGCCGACCTGACCGGTCGTGGCCGGACCTCCGTCGACATAGAGCAGGTCGGTCTTGGTGCCGTCGCAGCGCAGGGCCGAGCCCAGAATGCCGCGGTCCGCCGATGTGCCCTGTCCCTCGACCGGCTCCAGCACGACAGCACCGGCGCCGTCGCCGAACAGCACGCAGGTGGTGCGGTCCTCCCAGTCCATCAGCCGGGTCATTTCCTCGGCGCCGATGACAAGGGCGCATTTCGACGTGCCGCGCGCGACAAAGCCGTCGGCCACGCTCAGCGCATAGACAAAGCCCGAGCAGACCGCCTGGATGTCAAAGGCCACACAGACCGGCACACCCAGCTTCTTCTGCACGATTGCGGCGGTGGCCGGGAAGGTCATGTCCGGCGTGGTGGTGGCGACAATGATCAGATCGACGTCGGCGGGCGTCTTGCCGGCCTCGGCCAGGGCCTTTTTCGCCGCTTCGACCGCCAGATCGCTGGTCGGCTGGCCGGGCGCGGCCTGATGGCGCTGGCGGATGCCGGTCCGCTCGACGATCCATTCGTCAGAGGTGTCGACGAATTTGGCCAGATCGGCATTGGTCACGACCTTTTCCGGCAGATAGGCACCGACGCCGGTCACGGCGCTGCGAACAACAGTCACTGATCAGCCTCCACCTCGGCCACGGCAACCGCCCCGGCCTCGTCCTCCTCGAGGACGGTCGTCATGCGCTTCAGACTGGCGCTGACCTTGGTCATATAGTCACTGCGGGCCAGGTCGCCCGCAACGCGGATGGCGTTTCCGAATCCATAGGCGCTGGCCCCGCCGTGGCTCTTCACGACGATCCCGTTCAGGCCCAGCAAGGGCCCGCCGTTGATGGCGTTGGGATCAATGCGGTTGCGCATCTTCTTCAGCGCCGGCAGGGCCATCATGGCCCCCAGCCGCGACGGCAGGCCGGACATCAGCGCGTCCTTCAGCAGGGCCGAGATAAATCGCGCCGTGCCCTCGGCGGTCTTCAGCGCCACATTGCCGGTAAAACCGTCGGTGACGACCACATCCACCGTGCCCTTGGCGATGTCATCGCCCTCGACAAAGCCGTGATAGTCCAGATCGAACGCCCCGCTGCGCAGCAGGCGGTGGGCCTCGCGCACCTGTTCGTGGCCCTTCATGTCTTCCGACCCGACATTCAGCAGGCCGATGGTCGGGCGTTTCGTGCCGTGGACGGCGGTCTGGAAGGCCTCGCCCATGATGGCGAACTCGATCAGCTGGGCCGCGTCGCAGTCGATATTGGCTCCGACGTCCAGCACGGCCGTGATCCCGCGCAGGGTCGGCCAGCTGGCGACAATCGCGGGCCGTTCCAGCCCCGGGGCGGCCATGCGCAGCTGCAGCTTGGCGATGGCCATCAGGGCGCCGGTGTTGCCGGCCGAGACGATGGCGGCGGCCTCACCGCTCTTCACCGATTCGATGGCGTTCCACAGGCTGGAGCCCTTGCCGCGCCGCAGCGCCTGGGCCGGCTTTTCGTCCATGGCCACGACCTTGTCGGTGTGGCGGATATCGATGCGGTCGGCGGGCAGCCGGTGGGCCCGCACCTGGGCCTCGATCGCCTCGGCATTCCCGTGAATGATGAAGGCCAGATCGGACCGCGGATGGGCCTTCAGAAAGTCGGCGACCCCTCCGACAACGACCGACGGGCCGTGATCGCCGCCCATGGCGTCCAGCGAAATGACGAGCGTCTTGGACAAGCAGAAAACTCCTGGAGGGCCGGTCGGCCCCGGGTGGCGGACGATAGCGCCCGGCCCGACGGATGCAACCGTTCTGCGGACTCAGTCGTCCGGATCCGTGTCCGGCTTCAGACGGCCCTTCAGCACGGCAAAGGGCGAAATCTCGGCCCCTTCGACCGGAGCCTCGAACACGGCGCCCGGCGCCCTGGGAAAGGGATCAAGGGCCAGCGAAAGATGCTCCAGCACATGGCGGCTGACATCGATTCGTCCGTCCGTAATGACGTCGGGACTGTCCTCATCGAGACGAATCTCGACCTCGGTGCCCTCGCCGTCGTCCTCCGGCGCCTCGATCAGGCCCAGGGCGAAGGACTCCTCGATCGGTTCCCTGACCGGCTCCAGCGTCAGGCCGCAGGCCTGCACCGCTTCGCCCGCAATACGACCCGTCAGGCGCCAGCCGACGCGATCAGGCACCAGATCCACCTCGACCTCGAAACGGGGCAGATCCAGTATCCCCAGCCAGCCGGCGATCGCCCTGAGCAGCTCCGGGGCCGGCTTCAGGCTGAAGCGGCGCCCCTCCCCGATCTGGTTGATGCGGACGGGCTCCATCAGAACGGGCGGTGCGCCACTCATGCGGACACCGCCGCCCAGTCCGGCGCCTTCAGGCAGGACGCCACATCCTGCCCCGCCAGCCGGCCCCGACAGTCGATCGCATAGGCTGCCAGCCAGTCGGCATGGCTCCCGCCCTGTCCCTCATAGACATTGCGTTGCAGGGCCTCGGCCAGCGCCGGGACATCGCCGGCCCGCAGCGGGCCTTCATAGGCCTGCATGCGCCCGTAGAGGGCCTCGCCCAGCTTGCGCATTTTCTTGGACACCGCGACATCGCCGACGCCCAGCTCCCGCATGGTATTGTCGAGCGCCGAGACATAGATGTCGAACAGGTCCTGGGCCGCGTCGCGGGCCCCGGCCGTGTCCTCGTCCCTCAGGCGCAGCACCAGCAACAGCACATGCAGGGTGTAGAGCTCGAAGCGCGCGTCGATCCGGTCAGCGACCCCGTGCTCGAGGTAGAAGGCCCGATCCCGGGCGCGGTCCACAGCCAATGCATAGGCCTGTGTCCCGGGCGACGCCCGTTCCTTGAGACCGAGAAGATTTTTCAGCATGATCATACGGCCCCTTTTCCGCCGCGACGTTGAACTAGGACGCGGCAGGGTCTAGGTCAAAGACCTTGTATTGTCGCAGGCGCTGTCCATGAACCGTTCCAAGTCCCTCGTCGCCGCCCTTCTGCTGTCCGCCGGGCTCGTCGCCTGCGCGCCGGTCGTGGGCGTTCACGGCTTCCAGGCCATTGATGTGAAGCCCGCCGACATCGTGGCCGGCACGGACACCCGGGAAACCGTGCTGGCGCGGCTGGGCTCGCCCTCGGCCACCTCGGTCTTCGAGGAGGACAGCGTCTGGTACTACATCAGCCAGACGACCCGGAAATACACCTTCAACCGCGCCTTCGTCGCGCAACGCAGTGTGACCGAGATCACCTTCGATCAGGCCGGCAATGTCTCCGGCGTTCGCACCCTCGGCCTCGAAGATGGCCAGCAAGTCGCCATGAACCGCAATGAGACCCCGACCCGCGGTCGCGAGCTGACCATCATCGAACAGCTGCTCGGCAACGTCGGCCGCGGCCAGCTGCCCCGCACCGACGAGGACGCCCCGGGCCAGCGCCGCCCGGACTAACGCCTCAAGTCGCGCGCCTCCGCGAGGCGAGCACAGGCACAGAAAAGGCCCCGGAGATCGCTCCCCGGGGCCTTTCCTTTTGTCCCCTCCCCATTCGCGAGGCGGCGAACAGGGAGGGGAGGCGACAGTTAGCCGATGTTCCCGCTGGCCAGCACCGCCAGCAGCAGCAGGGCCACGATGTTCGTGATCTTGATCATCGGGTTCACGGCTGGGCCGGACGTGTCCTTATAGGGGTCGCCAACCGTATCGCCGGTCACCGCAGCCTTGTGGGCCTCGGATCCCTTGCCGTGGAGCACGCCGTTCGAGTCGGTAAAGCCCTCCTCGATCACCTTCTTGGCGTTGTCCCAGGCGCCGCCCCCCGAGGTCATCGAGATGGCGACGAACAGGCCGGTGACAATGACGCCCATCAGCATGGCGCCCACGGCGGCAAAGGCGGTGGCCTTGTCCGAGATCGCCAGAACGCCGACGAACAGCACGATCGGCGACAGCACCGGCAACAGCGACGGCACGATCATTTCCTTGATCGCGGCCTTGGTCAGGATGTCGACCGCCTTGCCATACTCGGGCTTGACCTCATGGGTCATGA
>CAYNDG010000105.1:0-980 GCA_964395805.1 uncultured Brevundimonas sp. | reverse complement strand
CCCGACCGCCATCATCGACATCCCGCCGAACAGGAAGGGCAGCAGCCCCCCGAACAGCAGGCCGACCACGACGTAGGGGTTGGTCAGGGCGAAGTCGATCTCACCCATCCCGGCAAAGAACGGGTACTGGGCCGCATTGGCGACGAAATAGTCCAGATCCGACGTATAGGCCGCGAACAGCACCAGCGCGCCCAGACCGGCCGACCCGATGGCATAGCCCTTGGTCACGGCCTTGGTGGTGTTGCCCACCGCATCCAGCGCGTCGGTCGAGGTGCGCACGTCCGACGGCAGACCCGCCATCTCGGCAATGCCACCGGCGTTGTCGGTGACCGGACCAAAGGCGTCCAGTGCCACGATCATGCCCGCGACACCCAGCATGGTGGTGGTGGCAATGGCGATGCCGAACAGACCCGCCAGCTGATAGCTGGTGACGATGCCGACGATGATCGTCAGCGCCGGCAGGGCCGTGGACTCCAGCGAAACCGCCAGACCCTGGATCACATTGGTGCCGTGCCCCGAAACCGAGGCATTGGCCACCGAGCGCACGGGGCGGAAGTTCGACCCCGTATAGTATTCGGTGATCACCACGATGGCGGCTGTAACCGCCAGACCGACCAGACCGGACCAGAACAGGCTCATCGCCTCAAAGGAGTTGCCGTTGGACGTCTCCATCACCGGCGGCGCCATGCGGGTCACGATGAACCACAGCGCTGCCGCCGACAGGACACCGGTCACGATCAGCCCCTGATAGAGGGCGCCCATGATGTTGTTCGACTTGCCAAGGCGGACGAAGAAGGTGCCGAGGATCGAGGTCACGATGCAGACGCCGCAGATCGCCAGCGGCAGCAGCATCATCACATCGACATAGGGCTGGTCGCGGAAGAAGATCGCCGCCAGCACCATGGTGGCGACCGTGGTCACCGCATAGGTCTCGAACAGGTCGGCGGCCATGCCGGCGCAGTCGCCGACGTTGTCGCCCA
>CAYNDG010000104.1:334-6254 GCA_964395805.1 uncultured Brevundimonas sp. | reverse complement strand
GCGATGCGCTTGGCCATGCCGGTCAGAACCTTGCCCGAGCCGACTTCGGCAAAGCGGATCACGCCGCCGTCACCGGCCATCCACTCCATCGACTCGCGCCAGCGCACCCGGCCGGTGACCTGTTCGACCAGCAGGCGGCGGATCGCCTCGGGATCGGTCTCGGGGCGAGCGGTGACATTGGCGACCGCGGGCACGACCGGGGCGAGGATCTTGGCATCGGCCAAAGCATCGGCCATCTCATCGGCGGCCGACTGCATCAGCGGACAGTGGAAGGGCGCCGAGACGTTCAGCGGGATGGCGCGCGCGCCCAGTTCCTTGGCCTTCTCGATGGCGCGATCGACCGCCGCCTTGTCGCCGGAAATCACGATATTGCCCGCGTTGTTGTCATTGGCGACGACGCAGATGCCGACCTCCGAGCCTGCCGCCGCGGCGGCCTCGGCCAGCGCCAGATCCGTCTTCGGACCGATCAGCGAGGCCATGGCCCCCTTGCCGACCGGCACGGCGCGCTGCATCGCCTGACCGCGCAGCTTCAACAGGCGGGCAGTGTCCGCGAGGCTGATCGCACCCGCAGCGCACAGGGCCGAATATTCGCCCAGCGAATGGCCGGCGACATAGCCCGCTTTCGACACATCGATGCCGAACTCGACCTTCAGCACCCGGGCAACGGCGACGGACACAGCCATCAGCGCCGGTTGAGCATTCTCGGTCAGGGTCAGCTGGTCCTCGGGCCCTTCACGCATCAGCATGAACAGCGACTGGCCCAGCGCCTCGTCCACCTCACCGAACACCTCGCGGGCGCTGGCGAAGGCCCCGGCCAGGCTGCCGCCCATGCCGACGGTCTGGCTGCCCTGTCCGGGGAAGAGGAAGGCGAGGGTCATGGCAAAAGCGTCCGTCGTTTCGTTGATTCTGCGGGCCGCAGGGGTAGGCCAAGCCTGCCGCGACGGCAAGCCGGGGGCGTCCTCAGCCGGTGATGATCTCATACAGCTGCTGGCCTGCCAGCACCGCGAACAGCAGGGCCGCCAGCGCCAGCGACCCGTTGGACACCCAGTGACTGCGCCACTCCGCCGGCTGGTCCCGCCCGTTCAGAAGCCAGATCAGCGTCCCGGCCAGAAACGGCATGAACAGGCTGCCCAGCACGCCATAGGCCACGATCAGCCCGAACGGCCGATCCATGAACAACAGGGCCATCGGCGGAAAGGTCAGCCACAGCAGATAGGCGCGAAACGCCGGTGACTTCGAGCCCGTCATGGCCGGATCGCCGACTCGCCCCAGCGCATGGGCGACAAAGTCGGTGACCATCAGGCTGACCCCCTGCCACACCCCGATCAGGCTCGAGAAGGTGGTCGCCAGAAAGCCGACAAGGAACAGGATGGCAATCGGCTGGCCGAACCGCTCGCGCAGCACATCCGACAGGTTCAGCAGGCCGCGATCCCCGCTGGCCAGCGCTATGCCCGACGCGTACAACAGCTCGGCGCCGACGATCAGCATGGCGACCACAAAGATGCCGGTCATCCCGTAGGCGATGCGGTTGTCCCAGCGCATGACCGGCATGAACTCCGGGCCCTTCCAGCCCTTGGCCGTCAGCCAGTAACCATAGGCCGCCATGGTGATGGTGCCTCCCACCCCGCCGATCAGGCCCAGGGTGTAAAAGCCGGACCCCTCGGGCAGTGTCGGCCACACCCCGGTGATCAGGCGCGGCAGGTCGGGCGTCACCAGCACCGCCAGCCCGACCACGGTGACGAACATGATGGCCACCAGCCCCGTCATGATCTTTTCGAACAGGCCATAGCTGCCCAACCAGACCAGGATCAGGCCGATCACGCCGGTGATCATCCCCCAGGTCTTCAGGTCCAGCACCGGGAACAGCGCCGTCAGCGGCAGGCCCGTCGCCGTCATGGCGCTGGCCCCGTACACAAAGCCCCAGATGATCGCATAGATGCCGAAATAGAGGCCGGCCCAGTTCAGCGTGCCCCCGCCCGGCACCTTGACCCCCGGCCCCGGCAGTCTCGCCCAGCCATCGAACAGGGTCCGCCCCGATGCCAGCGTCCAGCGCCCGACGCCCTCGGCCAGCGCGATCTTCAACAAGGTCCCGACCAGCGCCGCCCAAAGCAGCAGATAGCCGAACCGTCCCCCCGCGATCAGGGTCGCCAGCAGATCTCCGGCCCCGATGCCCGTCGCCGCGACAACGATTCCGGGCCCGATCAGCGACAGGCGGGGTCTGACCGGCGGCGGCGTCCCGCTCACCCCTTCGCCTCATCCTGGATAAAGGCGCCGGCGATCCAGCTCACGATCCCGGTCACGATGGCGGCGCCGATGCCGGGCCACAGGCCGTCGACGACGAAGCCGCCCAGGAACATGGAGGTCAGGCCGATCATCGCCGCATTCACCACCAGCAGGAACAGGCCCAGGGTGATCACCGTGATCGGGAAGGTCACCACCACCAGAATCGGCCGCACGAAGGCATTGACGATCCCGAGGATGATGGCCGCCGCGATCAGCGATCCGGTCGACTGAAACGAGACCCCCGTAATCAGATAGTCCGCGAGCCATAGCCCGGCCATCGTCACCAGGGCCTGAACAACAAAGCGCACCATGACGCCGCCTCCCTTCCTGCAGATCTTTGGGACCACCCTCCGCCACAGCGCATGGGCCGGTCAATGGCTCCCGCATTCACCGACATGTTAGGCTTGCGCTCGATTCACGCCGGAGAGCACCGCATGAGCCTGCATGGCCCCTACGACACGGACAACATCTTTGCCCGCATCCTGCGTGGCGAGATCCCCTCGGTGACGGTCTGGGAAGACGATCACGTGCGCGTCTTCATGGACGTCTTCCCCCAGTCCGAAGGCCATATGCTGGTGATCTCGAAAACCTCGCAGGCGCGCAACCTGCTGGAGGTCGACCCCGACACCCTGAACCACATCATGCGCGCCGTGCATCGCACCGCCCGCGCCGCGGAAAAGGCCCTTAAACCCGAGGGGATCAGCATCATGCAGTTCAACGGCGAGGCCGGGGGCCAGACCGTCTTCCATCTCCATTTCCACATCATACCGCGCTGGTCGGATCGCCCGATGAAGGGCCACGGCCACGCGCCCATGGCTGACAGCGATCGCCTGCGCGCCCTCGCCGACAGGGTGGCGGCCGAACTGGAGCCCAACTGACGCACACGCCCCTTGCACAGGGCACGCGGCCTGCGCATAACCGCCCGGCGCCGGTTTAGCTCAGCTGGTAGAGCAGCGGTTTTGTAAACCGAAGGTCGCGGGTTCGATTCCTGCAACCGGCACCACTCTCCTCCCCCCCTCCCCCGGGGTTCCATGGCCGACGCCGTCAACAAGCTGGGACACAGGATCGGCGCGCGCGGCGGCCGGACCCGTGCGGCTCTCCTCGGGGCCCTCCGTGACCTGTTGTCCACGCGCCATCTGGGTGAAATCCGGATCGCCGATCTGGCACAGTCGTCCGGCACCTCAGCCCCGACCTTCTACACCTATTTCGACACCCTGGACGAAGCGGTGCTGGCCCTCTGCGAGGAGGTCGCCAGCGACTGGCAGGGACTGGCCCACCATGTCGAGGCCGACTGGTCCGCCGGTCAGGGGCTGGAGCGGGCCCGCGCCCTTCTGACCGACGTCCTCGATCTGTGGTCGCGCCACGGGGCCATTATCCGGGTCGAACAGATGATGGCGGACCGGGACGTGCCGGCCTTCGTCGAGGCCCGGATCCGGCGTCTGCGTCGCCTGCATCTGGCGCTCGAGCGCCGCATTGCCCAGGCGGCCAGCAGCGGTCTGCATCCGCCGGGCTATGACCCCCGCCTCGCCTCCTACGAGGTCGCCAATATCGCCGAGTCGACCGCTGCCAGCTTCAACCTGCTCCGGCGTGCGGACAAGGATCAGGCCATCATCGATACGACCGCCCACATCCTCGTGCGCCTGATCACCGGTCGCTGATCAAAGCCCCAGCGGGCCGTAAAGCCAGGTCAGCCAGATACCGACCGCCAGAAATACCCCGAACGGCAGGGCATCGCCGCCGCTGACTGCCTTGCCCGTCACCCGCCGCGCGATCACCAGACTGAGCCCCGCAATCCCGGCCCAAAGCATGACGCTGGCCAGACCCTGCCACCCGACCCAGGCCCCGGCCCCCGCCATCAGGAAGGGATCCCCTCCCCCAAGCCCGTCCCGCCCCCGCACGCGACGGTAGAGCCAGCCGATCGCCCACAGACCGGCGAACCCGGCCACGGCCCCAAGGCCACGCCCGGCAAGACTCTCCGGCTCCAGCCACCGGGCCGCCAACAGTCCCGTCACCACCAGCGGCCAGGTCAGCACATCCGGCAGCCAGAAATTCTCGCCATCCACGACGGCTACCATCAACAGTTGCCAGGCCAGCAGGGCGCTGACTACGGCGAACATCAGGGTCGGCGAGGCCAGCGTGGCCCACACGCCAAGGCCACCGGCAAGCAGGCCCAGCGCAAGATCGCGTCCCGGGGTCGACGACCGCGCCACCTCTCCCCCCGAAGCGGCGAGCCACAGACTGGCCCGCGACACCGCCAGCCCGATCATCAGTCCCGCCAGTCCGATCCCGACCGCAGCCAGCATGTCCGCTCCGTGTCAGCCGAGGCCGAACGCCACCGCCAGGCGATAGACCACAAGGGCCGCCAGATAGGCCAGGGCGAACATATAGACCACCATGACCCACATCCACGTCCAGGAGTTGGTCTCGCGCTTGACCACACCCAGCGTCGCCACGCACTGCGGCGCGAAGACGTACCAGGCGAGGAAGGCCAGCCCGGTGGCCAGCGACCACTGCACCGACAGCACCCCCGCGAGGGTGCCGACCGCGCTTTCGGCATCGGCCACGGCATAGACGGTGCCCAGCGCCGCCACCGCCACCTCCCGCGCCGCCATGCCGGGCACCAGCGCCACCACCATCTGCCAGTTGAAGCCGATCGGCGCGAAGATCGGCTCCAGCGCCCGGCCGATCATGCCGGCAAAGCTGTAGTCGATGGCGGCGCCCGTCGCGCCGGGCGGCGGTCCGGGGAAGGTCGACAGCGCCCACACCACCACCATCAGCGGCAGGATGATCCGCCCCGCCCGCTCCAGAAAGATCCGCGCCCGCTGCCACAGATTCAGGGCGACACTGCCCGGATCGGGCATCTTGTAGGCCGGCAGCTCCATCATGAAGGGCTCGAACGCGCCTCTCCAGAAGATCTTGCGGATCACGAACGACACCACCAGCGCGCTGATGATCCCCGCTGCATACAGGCCGAACATCACCAGCCCCTGCAGCTCGACCCAGCCCCAGACCGTCTCGCGCGGAATGAAGGCGGCGATGATCAGGGTGTAGACGGGAATCCGCGCCGAACAGGTCATCAGCGGCGCGACCATGATGGTCGTCAGCCGGTCCCGTTTCGAGTCGATCACCCGCGCCGACATGACGCCCGGAATGGCACAGGCAAAGCTGGACAGCAGCGGGATGAAGGCCCGCCCGTGCAGGCCGGCACCGCCCATGATGCGGTCCATCAGGAAGGCCGCCCGCGCCATATAGCCGAAGTCCTCCAGCAGCAGGATGAACAGAAACAGCACCAAAATCTGCGGCAGGAACACCAGCACGCTTCCGACCCCGGCGATCAGGCCGTCGACGATCAGGCTTTGCAACAGTCCATCGGGCAGGACCCCGGCCACCCCGGCGCCCAGCAACCCCAGTGCCGTCTCGATCGCGTCCATGCCCGGCGCGGCCCAGCTGAACACACAAAGCTTTGTGACCGACGCCTTCGTTGTGCGCCAAGGCACGCTGCTGGTCGCGCACAGCGCCGGCCTTGGCGCCAGCAGCGGGGCCGTCACGCTGGGCGACACGGGTACCGCGGCCAACGCGCGAATGGCGCTTCTGACCGAGGCGGACGGCGTGAGGGTGACGACGGAGGTCGGCGTGC
>CAYNDG010000104.1:0-257 GCA_964395805.1 uncultured Brevundimonas sp. | reverse complement strand
GTCGTGGTCGGCGGGTGGGACGGTGACCTTCGCGGGGCCGATTGCGGGCGTGGGCAACCTGACCGCGACCGGATCGGGGACGGTGGTGTTGAGCGGCCCGAACACATTCACCGCTCCCCTGACGGTCGGCTCGGGCACGCTGCGCCTGGGGGCGAACAACGCTCTGCCCGTGGGTGCGACGGTGTCCGTGGCTCCGATCGCGGGAGCGGGGCTCGACCTGAACGGCTACTCCGCAACGATCGGCGCGCTTTCGGGCG
>CAYNDG010000103.1:1509-6257 GCA_964395805.1 uncultured Brevundimonas sp. | reverse complement strand
TGCTTCAGGGACAGCCGGTCGATCAGCGCCTCGAGGACGAGGGCGGCATAGGGCAGGGTCTCGGCCCGTCTGCGCGATACGCCCGGCGTCCGGTCCAGCGAGGCCCGGGACTGGCGCGATACGAAGCGGGCGACGTCGCGCGCATCATCCGCAGTCATGGCGTACTGGTGAACAATGTGCAGCGGATAGTCGGACAGGGCCATGTGCAGCTGGGCGATACTCCGCCAGGCCCCGCCGACCGCGTGAAGGGTCGGGGTCTGGAAGTCTGCCGTCCGGCCCTTGAGCCGTTTGTCGATCTTCAGTCGCAGTCGTCTGGCGTCGAACTCGGTGTCGTCCGCGAGGGAGAAGGGGCCGAGCGGCAGGGTGATGCCTTGCCCCACCTCGCCACGATCGAGTCGGATCAATTCCAGACTGGCCCCCCCCATGTCAGCGGCCACGCCCTCGGCAGCGGGATGGCCGGCAAGGACCCCCCGGGCGGCGTAGCGTGCTTCCTCCTCGCCCGAGAGGACGCGGATGTGAAAGCCGGTCTCGGCCGCGACGCGCTCGCAGAAGGTCACGCCATCCCCGGCCTCACGCACCGCCGCGGTGGCGGCGACGAAGACATGCTGCGGCCGAACCCCCTCGATCACGGCGGCGAACCGGCGCAGCGCCGGCAGGGCCATGGCGACGCCCTCTTCGGAGAGGCGGCCGGTCTGCGGCAGGTCGCGGCCGAGGCCCGCGAGCACCTTCTCGTTGAAGACGGTCCAGATGGCACGGCCCTCGAGGCGATACAGCACCAGACGCACCGAGTTGGACCCGATGTCGATCACCGCCGCTTCAGCGGACGCCACGGGCGTGGCCGTGGCGGAGTCAGGCATCCGGGCGTTCATAGCGCAGGGTGGCGGGAAGCGTCTTCACCTTGCTGCCGCGGCCAGACAGGCTGGGGTTGGTCATGAAGTAGCGGTGGGCCGAGAAGGGTCGTTCAGGATCAGCGGGCTTGAGGCGGTGGTAGTTGCCCTCTGAATCCAGCTCCCAGCTCTGCGCGTCGTCCTTGAGGTTGGCGACCATGATCTGGTCCAGCACCTGATCGTGGACCGTGGCATTCAGAACCGGGGCCATCACCTCGACGCGGCGCTCCAGATTGCGGTTCATCCAGTCAGCCGAGGAGATGAACAGCTTCGCCCGGTCGTTGGGCAGGTCGCGCCCGTTGGCAAAGGCCACGATCCGGCTGTGCTCCAGAAAGCGGCCGACGATCGACTTGACCCGGATGTTCTGGGACAGGCCCTTGACCCCCGGACGCAGGCAGCAGATGCCCCGGATGACCAGATCGATACGTACGCCCGACTGGCTGGCGCGGTACAGGGCGTCGATGATGTCTGGATCGACCAGCGAGTTCATCTTGGCCCAGATCGCCGCCGGCTTGCCCCGCCCGGCGGCGGCCATCTCCGTTTCAATCAGTTCGATCAGGGTCGACTTCATATTGAGGGGCGAGACGACCATCTGCTCCAGATCATCGGGCTGGGCGTAGCCGGTGATGTAGTTGAACACCCGGTTGGCGTCCCGGGCCAGCGCCGGCTCGCATGAGAACAGCGACAGGTCGGTATAGATACGCGCCGTCACCGGGTGATAGTTGCCAGTGCCGACGTGACAGTAGGACCGCAGGCCGTCGCCCTCGCGCCGCACGACCACGCTCAGCTTGGAGTGGGTCTTGTACTCGACGAAGCCGAACACGACGTGCACGCCCGCTCGCTCCATGGCCCGCGCCCAGCGCAGGTTGGCCTCTTCGTCGAAGCGGGCCTTGATCTCGACCACGGCCGTGACGTTCTTGCCGTTCTCGGCTGCCTCGATCAGGGCGGCCACCACCGGACTGTCGCGCGAAGTGCGGTAGAGGGTCTGTTTGATGGCGATCACGTTCGGGTCGCGCGCCGCCTGCCGCAGAAACCGCACCACCACATCGAAGCTCTCGAACGGGTGGTGGATCAGCATGTCCTTTTCACGAATGGCGGCAAAGACATCGCCGCCATGATCGCGCACCCGTTCAGGGTAACGCGGCTCATAGCCGGGGAATTTCAGGTCGGGATGCCCGCCCGCAATCAGTTCCGACACCTGGGCCAGGCCCAGCATGCCGTCGATCATCACCACGTCCTGGGGCTGGGCATGCAGTTCCCGGGTGATGAAATCGCGCAGATCGTCCGGCATGGACGCCTCGATCTTGATGCGCACCTCCGAGCCCATCCGACGCTGCTTCAGGGCCTCCTCGCACTCCATGACCAGGTCTTCGGCCTCTTCCTCGATCTCGATGTCCGAATCGCGGATCAGGCGGAAGGTGCCTCGCTCCAGCACCTCGCACCCGGGAAACAGGTGGTCGATGAAGAGCATCAGCAGGCTCTCCAGCGTCACATAGCGGGTGCGGCCCTTGGTCGAGCGACCGTCGGTGGCCAGTGGCCAGAAGCGCTTGACCTGGGTCGGGACCGGCACCAGCGCGTAGAGCACGCGGTTGTCCCGTCGCCGCCGCAGCTTCAGCGCCAGCGAAAAGCCGAGATTGGGCAGGAACGGGAACGGGTGGGCCGGATCGATGGCCATGGGCGTCAGGATGGCGAACAGCCGGTCCAGAAACTCCGGCTCCAGCCGCTCGCGCTCGGTCTTGGTGGCGCGGCTGGCGTCGATCACCTCAATGCCCGCCTGGGCCAGTTCGACCTTCAGCTTGCGCCAGCGCTTCTGCTGACGGGCCATCAGTTCGCCCGCGGCGTCATTGACCCGCTCCAGCGCTTCGGCAGGGGTCAGGCCATCGGCCGACAGCACCCGCACGCGCTCGCGTACCTGACCCTTCAGGCCCGCCACCCGGGTCATGAAGAACTCATCCAGGTTATTGGCCGAGATCGACAGGAAGCGCAGACGCTCCAGCAGCGGATGGGCGGGGTTCGATGCCTCTTCCATGACCCGGCCATTGAAGGCCAGCCAGGAGAGTTCGCGATTGATGAAGCGCTCGGGCGACGACATCAGCGATTCGGACAGCTTGAGCTGTGGCGCGCGCGACGAGGGCACGACCTCGCCGACAGCCTGATCGGTGATGGAGGACAGTTCGGGGGAAGGCGTTTCCGTCATGATGCGGTTCTGACCCGTGCGAATGACAGTCGCAACCTCGGATCTCACTCCGGGGCGAACAGGTCGCCGCTTTCGTCCAGCACCCGGCGGGCGAGAACCCGGGTTACCGGGGCGTGGGCCTGGTCCAGCAGGTCGACGACACGCTCAACGCTTTCGGCCGACCGATCCACGCGCCGGATCAGATAGTCGATGACATCGTCGGCCGGCTGCAGGCTGCGCTCGGCAAAGCGGGCCCGGAACATGGCCGTCAGCACGACGTCATCCGGGGCCTCGAGGTGCAGAACCAGCAGTCCGTTGAGGCGTGATTTCAGATCCGGCAGGGCGACCGGCCAGGATCCGGGCGGATCGCGTGACACCAGCAGCAGGGCGCCCCCCGGGGCATGGGCCAGGTTCATCAGGTGAAACAGGGTCTCGTCGGCCACGGTCTCTGCTGCATCCAGCAGCAGGGGGCGCCCCTCCAGCTCGAGCGGGTCGGCAAGTCCCACCTCCATGCCGTGAAACGGCAGGGCGCCGACGCGCTCGGCCCACAGGCGTCCCAGATGGCTCTTGCCCGCGCCCGCAGGCCCATGCAGCGCCGCCGTGCCCCCCAGTGCGGTGGGCCAGCCCTTCAGCGCCTCATGAGCGGCCGCGTTCGAGGCCGAGACCACAAAGGCCTCCTCGTGCCCGCTCAGGCCGCGCCGGAGGGGCAGTCGCATCTGTCCGGGCCTGAGCGGAGAGGATGTCATGCCGCTCACATATCAGAACCCGGGACGAAGCCATCAAGGGCGCCTGTGGTCAGGGGGGACAAGCGCGCCCGCCTGTGGATGAACCGCTCAGCGCGGGCGTTTCAGCCGGCGCCACACAGCGTCGAGGCCGAGCATCGCCAGCAATGACAGCCCGGTCAGGGGGAAGATGATTCCCAGCGGCACGACAATGCCCAGCACGGCGGCGCGGGCGCGCGGGTCGGTCGGTGCCGGTGGCGCGACCAGACCTGAGCCTCCCGGACGCCGCTTCCATGCCATCAGCCCGCCGCTGATGCCCAGCACCCAGATGCCGATACAGCCGAACAGCATGAGCAGGCGGTTGAGCTCGCCGTACTGCATGCCCTGATGTACGGCGATACCCCATTCGAAGGCCTTGGCGCCGTCGCCGAACTGTTCCCAGCGGAGGTCGCCGACCACCTGACCGGTCATGCCGTCGACGTAGAGGCTGCGGGCGTCCTCGGCCTGTCGGGTCTGGCGCGACACGGTAAAGGCCAGTGACGGGTCAGCGGGGATGGAGACGGTATAGGGTCGGCCGATGCCCTCGCCCTCGGCAGTGGCGACGACCCGGGACAGGATGCCGGGGCCTTCTGACGGCGCATGCAGCACGGCGTGTTCCATCGTCCAGCCGGTCCCGGACGGGGCGTTGTGACCCTTGCCGTGGCTCCAGGCGCTGGCGGCGGCCGGCGCCGGAGGGCGTCCCAGACCGCTCTCGCGCATCACATTGAGGAATTTGTCGCCCCATACCGCCGACCAGGGCATGCCGGTGAGGGCGAGGAACAGGATGATGCCGCCGGCATAGAGCCCGGCCACCGCATGGACATTCCGCCAGAAGGGCCGCCGGGCCGGATCGCCAGGGCGGGGCAGGGCGACGGCGACGTCGCGCCCCTTGCGCGGCCACCACAGGAACAGGCCGGTGGCGAC
>CAYNDG010000103.1:0-1409 GCA_964395805.1 uncultured Brevundimonas sp. | reverse complement strand
CCGACGGCCTGTTCAGCGGCGCGCTGCCACTGATCGGGCGAGGTGCGGGTCTCGCGGACCTCGACGGTCGCGAGCGACCGGTAAGCGACGTCCTCGATCTCGGCCTTGTAGAGATAGAGGCCGCCGGTCAGGGCCATCAGCATCAGGACCGGCAGGACCAGCAGCCCGGCATAGAAATGCCAGCGCCAGACAGCGCGGAAGGCGTCGGAAAGGGGAGGGGGAGATTGGGTCATAAGGCTCTGCCGGGGCGACGCGACCGCCGCCCCGGCCCTTTCCGGATCAGTAGTTCAGTCGAAGACCGACGAACAGCGAGCGGCCCTCGCCGGGCATGAAGACGGCGGTCGAGGCTGTGCGGGCGTCAGTGACGGCGCTGATTTCACTGACGTAGCGCTCGTCCGTCAGATTGCGGGCGTCGACGAACAGGGTGGTGCCGTTGTCGAAGTCCCAGCCGCCGTTCAGACCCCAGACGGTGAAGCCCGGCGCCTCCAGCGTATTGGCATAGTCGACCCAGACGTCGCTGATCCGCCACTCGACCGTGGGGGTCACGAACAGGCCCGACGGATGCCGCCAGGTCGCCTCGGCCCGATACTGGTGCTCGGGCACGACGGGCAGGCGGTTGCCCGCCCACAGCAGGTCACGATCGAAGTAGAAGTCATTGTAATTGTAGGTCTGGCGCAGCACGACAGGGCCGCCGCCCGGTGTTATCGGCAGGGTCCATTCCAGTCCGGCCTCGAGGCCCTGGTGGATGGTGCGATCGCCGTTGAAGGTCGCCGCAGGGATCCCCGGACCCGTGATGTAGTTGAGGATCTCGCCGTCGATCTGGCTGCGATAGACGGTGACGTCCCAGGCGAGGGCGCCCCGGCGGCCACGAGTGCCCAACTCGGCCGTCCAGGCATCCTGGATATCGACCGGAGAGAAGCCCGTCAGCGGGGCCTGCACCAGCGCGCCATAGGTCGGCGGTTCGACCGAGCGGGTGACATTGGCATAGACCTGCACGCCCTGATCGCTCTCCCACAACAGGCCGAGGCGCGGCGAGAACCAGTCGTATGTGATGCCGTCGTTATTGGCGGCATTGCGCCGGTCGACATAGTCGCGCGTGGCCCGGCCGTAAGATCCCCCGGCCACGAGGGCGAGGCGATCGGTGACGAACAGGCGGGCTTCGGCAAAGACGTCCAGCCCCGTGGCCTTCTGCAGGCTGTCTGCCGTCAGGGCCCCGGCCGTGCCGCCGATGTTGATGTAGCGCTGGCCGTCCACCTCGCCGTCGCGATAACTGAGGCCATAGAACAGGTCGGCGCGCAGGCCGCCGACCTGACCCGTCCAGTCGAACCGCCCGAACAGGCCCGCCGTCTGCGAGTCCGTGTTGACCACCTGAAAGATCGGGTGCCACAGGTCCTTCTGCCAGCCCCAGA
>CAYNDG010000102.1:5919-6350 GCA_964395805.1 uncultured Brevundimonas sp. | reverse complement strand
GCCGACATCCTGTACCGGTTCCGGCGGGTCGAGCTGGATTACGGCCGTCAGCGCATGACGCTGAGCGGGCTCAGGCCACCGCCCTCGGCGCGTTAGGCCTGCATCGTCCAGCCTTCGACGCCCATGGCGGCCTGACGCACGGCCTCCGAGCGGGTCGGGTGGGCGTGGCAGGTGCGGGCGATGTCTTCGGACGAACCGCCAAACGCCATGCACATGGCGGCCTCATGGATCATCTCGCCGGCCTGCGGACCCAGGATGTGGACGCCCAGAACCTTGTCGGTCTCGGCATCGGCCAGCACCTTGGCATAGCCGTCGGTCTCGTGGTTGATCTTGGCGCGGCTGTTGGCGGTGAAGGGGAATTTCCCGACCTTGTAGGCGACGCCCTCGGCCTTCAGTTGCTCCTCGGTCTTGCCGATCCAGGCCACTTCCGG
>CAYNDG010000102.1:5416-5828 GCA_964395805.1 uncultured Brevundimonas sp. | reverse complement strand
TTCCTCGGCCTTGTGGGCCAGCATCGGGCCGTGGGTCACATCGCCGACCACCCAGATGCCGTCGGTGCCGGTCCGGAAGTGGTCATTGTCGAGGAAGCCGCGCTTGTCGGTCGACAGGCCGACCGTCTCCAGCCCCAGACCTTCGGTGTAGGGGCGGCGGCCGATGGCGACCAGCACCACGTCGCCCCTCGGGGTCTCGGCCTCGCCGCCCCTGGCGGGCTCGACGGTCAGCTCGACGCCCGACTTTGACGTCTTCGCACCCGTCACCTTGGCGCCCAGCTTGAACTTCATGCCCTGTTTGGTCAGCACCCGCTGGAAGGCGGTGGCCACATCGCTGTCCACGCCCGGCGTGATGCGGTCCAGATATTCGACCACCGTCACCTCGGCGCCCAGACGCCGCCAGACCGAGCCC
>CAYNDG010000102.1:0-5376 GCA_964395805.1 uncultured Brevundimonas sp. | reverse complement strand
GGCACCGTATCGAGCGCCAGCGCCCCGGTGGAATCGATCACCTTGCCAGCCTCAAAGGTCACGCCGGGCAGGGGGGTGGGCTCCGAGCCCGTGGCGATCACGACATTGGCGGTCTTGAGCGTCACCGTCGTGCCATCCGCGGCCTCGACCTCGACCACGCCCTTGCCGTTCAGCCGCCCGCGGCCCTTGATCCAGTCGACCTTGTTCTTCTTGAACAGGAATTCGATGCCCTTGGTCAGGGCGGTCACGCTCTCCTGCTTCTGTTTCATCATCTGGCCGAGGTTCAGCGTCGGCGAGACCTCAATGCCCAGGCCGGCGAACTCGCGTCCGGCGGCCTCATACATTTCCGAGGCGTGCAGCAGGGCCTTGGAGGGCATGCAGCCCACATTCAGACAGGTGCCGCCCAGGGTGTCGCGCATTTCGACACAGGCGACCTTCAGCCCCAGCTGGCCGGCGCGGATGGCGGCATTATAGCCCCCCGGGCCCCCGCCGATGATGACGACGTCATAGGGGGTGTCGGATGCAGCAGCCTGGGCCATGGGTGTCCTCGGTCGGGTCGGAAAGGCGGGAGGCGGCCGGGGAGGGCCGCGCCGGATCGGTCGATCGCCGGTCTAGCGCCCCTGACGCGGGAATCAACCGGCAAGACCGATGTGGGGTCAGTGGGCTCAGATCGAAAGCTGGCCCGGGTTCCTTTTGCGGCTGCGCGCGCGGGTGACCACCACGATCAGGATGCCGACCACAATCAGCGCCCCCAGCACCAGCCAGGTGGGGTCCACGCCCAGATCGGCGCCCAGCCCGCCCGGCGTGGCCGCGGGACCGCCTTCGGTGATCGTCGACTGCATGGAAGGCGCATCGGGATCGAACTTGCCGCCGGCGTCACTGCCGCCCCCGAAACCGCCGCGATCGATGGCGAGGCGCAGCACGGCATCGGCCATGAAGCCGAGGAAATAGGCCACCGCAGCGCGTGAGTTGCCGGATCCGAGCAGGATGGCCGCGACCAGATACAGGACCACCGCCCCGACCCACAGGGCGACCACCGGCAGGTCCAGCCCGACCTGGGCCTCGGCCCCGGCGCGGGTTGTGGCAGCATCCATGCCCGCGCCTTCCAGGAAGGGCGACAGGAAGGGCCAGGCCAGCCAGCCGGCATAGGCCAGCACCGCCAGAACGAGCAGGATACGCAGGATCTTCATGGTGGGTCCTTTCGCATGACGGCGTTAACCCTACACCCGAAATCGGCGATCACCGAGAGTGTGGCCGTGCTTGACCCGGCCGCCGGTATGGCGTTGGCATGGGGGGTGATCTCTTCGGGAGCCCTCTGATGCGTCTGATCCTGTCCTCGCTGGCCGTTGTGGCCCTCGCCGCCTGTTCGCCCGAGGCCGAAGCCCCGCCGCCGGTCGAGCCTCCGGCGCCGGTGCTGGAACTGGGCGGGGTGCCGCTGGACCAGCCCCTGCGGGTGATAGGCACCGAACCCTTCTGGGGCGTGGACATCACGACCGACGCGCTGGTCTACTCAGGCGTCGACCGGCCGGAACAGCGGGCCACGCATGACGGGGTCGAACTGATGGGCACGACGGCCCGCTGGCGCGGGACCGCCGCGGACGGCGCGCCCATGGATCTGATCCTGATGGCCACGGAATGCTCCGACGGTATGAGCGACCGCACCTATCCTCTGACCGCCCGGCTTGAGGTCGGGGGCGAGACCCTGAACGGCTGTGCCGCAACGGTCTCCGCCCTCATGAGCACAGGCGAGTCCGGCCTGGTGGTTGATGTGCCGGAAGATCCCGCGCCTTAACGGTTCCCACATCGGCGGTATGGCAGGGTTCCGCCATGACCGCTTCACCGCCCGAACTTCACGGCCCCGCCGATCTGCGCCCGCTGACGGCGCTGCGCTTTCTGGCTGCGGCCTGGGTGGTGATCTATGCCTTCTGGCCCGACCTCGATGTCGGCGTGCTGCCCCATGCGGTGGCCAAGGGCTATCTGGGCGTCGAGGTCTTCTTCGTCCTGTCAGGCTTTATCCTGTGCCACGTCTATCTCGAGGCGTTCGGCACGAAACGCTCGGACTATCGGGGCTTCCTCTGGGCGCGATTGGCGCGGGTCTATCCGCTGCATCTCTTCACCCTGTTCGGCGTGATCGCTTTGGGGCTGGCGGCCACGGTCGCCGGCATGTCGCTGAACGCCAGTGTGCTCGACTGGGCCTCGCTGCCCGCCAATCTGGCCATGGTTCATGCCTGGGGACTGGCGCCCGAGGCCGCCTTCAACCATCCCTCCTGGTCGATTTCGGCCGAATGGTTCGCCTATCTGACCTTCCCGGTCTTTGCCGCCGTCGCCTGGCGCATGCGGGACCGGCCGTGGATTGCCCTCGGCGTCACGGTCGCCTTTATTCCGGCGATCTATCTGGTGTTCCAGGCGCTGGCCGGCTTCCCCCTGACGCAGGCCACCATCCAGTGGGGCGCGCTTCGGATCGTGCCGTGCTTTGCCTATGGCTGTGCCCTCTATCTGCTGTATCGCCGCGCGCCGATGGCCCGCCCCGGCGCCTTGGCCGCCGTTTCCGCCCTGGCGCTCGCCGCCTCGGCCGCGCTGAATGCCCCCGATGCCCTGATTGTCGTCTTGGCGGGCCTGATGATCCTCGGCCTCGCAGGCATCCCCAACAGCCGCGCCGGCATCATGGCCTCGGCCCCGGCGGTCTATCTGGGGGAGATCAGCTACTCGGTCTATATGGTCTGCATTCCGGTCAAGCTGGTCGCGGTCAATGTCGCCGCCCGCCTGACGGGTGCGGGTGATGCGGGCCTGTGGTGGCCCGTGTGGCTGGCGCTGGTGCTCATGGTGCCGGTGGTGGCCGCAGGCACCTATCATCTGGTCGAAAGACCGGCGCGAGGCTGGCTCCGCGCCCGCAGGCCCGGTCTGCCGAGGGCGGCTTCGCCCACAGGCAATTCGCCTGTTGAGGGGTTTCAGGCGCCGAAAACTATCGTATAGGCCGAAGCAGTCTCAACAGCGCAGAGCGATCCGCATGCTGAAACGCGTTTCCGCCTTTCTGGTTGCTGCCGTTCTCGGAACCAGCCTGATCACCGTCACTCCCGGACGGGCCCAGGATGTCTACTGGCAGTGTGTCACCTTTGTGCGGTTGGCGTCCGGCATCGATATCTACGGCGACGCCTGGACCTGGTGGCGTCAGGGGACCGAGCGTTTCCGCACCGGCAACCAGCCTGAGACCGGCGCTGTGCTCGTGTTTCAGCCCCACGGACGGATGACCCGCGGTCATGTGGCCATGGTCTCGGAAGTGCTGACCGACCGCGTGATCCGCGTCACCCATGCCAACTGGGGCGGCAGCCGCGGCCGGATCGAGGAAAACGTCACCGTGGTCGACGTCTCCGACACCGGGGACTGGAGCCGGGTCAAGGTCTGGTACGCCCCGATCAATGACCTCGGCTCGAGCGTCTATCCGATCTATGGCTTTGTCTACAAGGAACCGCTCCGGCCGGTGACGCCGCTGCGTCAGGCGGCCTTGCCGGAGACCTCCGCGGAGTTCGGCTTCGGCCAGCCGTGAGGCCGGCATGACCCGCCCCATCACCTATGCCGGCTATCTGGCGCTGGATGAGCTTCTGGCCTGCCAGCACCCGCTGTCGGACCAGCATGACGCAATGCTGTTCGTCATCATCCACCAGACCAAGGAGCTGTGGCTCAAGCAGATCCTGCACGAGCTGGCCCTGGCCCAGAAGCTGGTGCGCGCCGGCGATCTGGTTCCGGCCTACAAGAGCATGGCCCGCATCAGCCGTATCCAGGCGGTGATGACCCAGAGCTGGGACATCCTGGCCACCCTGACGCCGGCCGACTATCTGCGCTTTCGCGGTGTGCTGGGCACCAGCTCCGGCTTCCAGAGCGACCAGTTCCGCCGGGTCGAGGCCATGCTGGGCCTCAAGGATGCCCGCTTCCTTGTCCACCACGAGGACCGGCCCGAGGCCCACGCCGCGCTCAAGGGCGCGCTCGAGGCGCCCAGCCTGTACGACGATGCCCTGCACCAGCTGGCCCGCGCCGGCTTCGATCTGCCCGCCGAGGTGCTTGAGCGCGACATCAGCGCCCCCTACGAACCCCACCCCGCGGTCGAGGCCGCCTGGCTGACGGTCTATCGCGAGCCCGAGCGCCACTGGGCCCTCTATCAACTGGCCGAAAAGCTGGTCGACATGGATGACGCCCTGCTGACCTGGCGGCACAAGCATGTGGTGACTGTCGAGCGCATCATCGGCCGCAAGACCGGCACCGGCGGCACCGACGGCGTCGGCTATCTGACCGAGACGCTCAAGCGCCGCTGCTTCCCCGAACTGTGGTCCCTGCGCACCCGTCTCTAGACAGCGCACGAAAAAGGGCTCCGGCGCGAACCGGAGCCCTGTCTTCTGATCTGAGACCGGGGATTACTGCTCGACGACCCATTCACGATAGATCGCGATGATGCCGGTCAGGTCGCCGTCGACTTCGCTGTCTGCCGGGATGTTGCCGTCGCAGGCGATGCCCTTGAAGGTCCAGTTGTTGCTGTCGCGCGCCACCGCTTCCCACGGCGAGTCGTCGTCGATGGCGCCCATGAATCCGCCATTGACGTCATAGGCCGCGGCGCCCGGCGTGCGGTAGGTCGAGTTCGAGCAGTTGAACTCATAGGCCATGTCCAGACGGGCGATGCCGCTCTGGGCAACCTGATCCGGGTGCGATCCCATGATGATGGTGATGCTGGCGATGTTGCCCGACTTGCGGACCGAACCGCCCGAGGCGAGGGCCAGGGCATTCTCGTCGGCATCGACGATGTAATAGGGGGCCGAGAAGCGGGGCGCCGACTGGGCCTGGGCGGCGGAAATGCCAAAAGTGGTGGCTGCCAGAGTTCCGGCAGCAAGGGCGATAGCGAGGCGCATGAGTTTCTCCTGAACAGGCGTCCTGCAGAAACCATAACCCAGCTTTCCCAAACCCGACAGGGGCTCGCGCGATCCTGTCAGGTTCGGTCACGAAAAAAGGCCCCGGATCGCTCCGGGGCCTTTCGCGTCCTTGCGGACCTCAGTCTTACGCTTCGGTGTCGGGGGTCTCGGCCTTGCCGGTTTCCGGCACGGCGACGCCCTTGGCCGGGCGCACCGTCTGGCGCTCGGCGATGCGGGCCGACTTGCCGCGACGATCGCGCAGATAATAGAGCTTGGCGCGCCGCACGACGCCGCGGCGCTTGACCTCGATGGATTCGATGTTCGGCGACAGGATCGGGAATTTCCGCTCCACGCCTTCGCCGAAGCTGATCTTGCGGACCGTGAAGGTCTCGTTCACGCCGCCACCCGAGCGGGCAATGCAGACGCCTTCAAAGGCCTGGACGCGTTCGCGCTCGCCTTCCTTGATCTTGACCATGACGCG
>CAYNDG010000101.1:5504-6383 GCA_964395805.1 uncultured Brevundimonas sp. | reverse complement strand
GCAGCCGAGTCGACGTTCAAGCGCCAGTCTCGATCCGGCGCACGCTTCAATCTCAGTCTCGCCCGGGGCCGTCCGGACCTGTTCCCGGAGCAGAAGCTCACCCTGTCCGGCGGGAAGCCGCAGATCGACGCCGCCGATTGGCTCATCGTCGAGACGCGCCACACCCTGAGCGGCAGCGGCGGCCTGGCCACCACCCTGAACCTCGAGCTCGGCGGCTCCGGTTCATCCCCGGGCTGAGCCCGCACGCAGCCATAACTCACGGTTCTTTTATTCTGACGAAAGGGAAGGTTTCTATTATGACGGGCGCAGGGGCAAAGTCGGGGTCAAACATGCAAGACACGCCCACTGCGGCCGCCTCGAGCGGTGGCCGGTTCTCCAGTGATCACCAGCCCGCGGCCTTCAAGGAGCCCGGGCGGCGCTTCGGCAGCCACATCCAGACCAAATGCCCGCACTGTCGCGCGCCGGCCAAGGTGCGCAGCTCCAAGGAGCTGACGCCCTTGTTCAAGGAGCTCCGCCTGCAATGCACGGATCTCGAGTGCGGCCACACCTTCGTCGCCAGCCTCACGATCGACCGCACGATCGCGCCCTCGGCCAAGCCTAATCCCGTGATCCGCCTCCCGATCGGGAACCCCCGACCGACGACGCCGGCGAACGACGACTAGCCCCCTGCGTCTTCCCATTCCAAGAAGGCCCAGGGACCGAGGTCGGGGCCGGAATGTTCGCGGACGAGATCAAGCGGGGTTCGGGTGATCCTGCCTCCCTCCTGCAGCGTGAGATGGTTGAGGGTGCCGCCCGAGAAGTCCATCACGCGGACGCCGGAATCGGTGAGCTGGCGAGCGACCACCTCGGATCTGCTCTCCCGGCCCGCATGGGGTCCGT
>CAYNDG010000101.1:0-5472 GCA_964395805.1 uncultured Brevundimonas sp. | reverse complement strand
GCGGACCCATGTCCGAAGCGTCGCGGTTGATATGCCTGTGAGGCGCGATGCGGCTGCAGCGCCGAGTCTGCAGCAGACCGCGACAGCGCCTCGCTGAACATCCGTTCCGTACCCTGCACCCTTTCCGCCCTGCCACGGCTCCAGTGTCGAAGATCGCTTGGGTGCGGACCAGCGCGAGATCGTCGAAGCATGGACACCCGTGCGCCGCGCCGCCTCGCGGACGCCGACATGCTCGGACAGTGCAACCGCTTCCTGCCGAACGGAAGCCGAGTATCCTCCGGAACGGGCTCCACACGCTTGCAAGTTTTACAGGCCTCTCGTAAGCAACTGAAATGATTCGGGCGGTGATCGCCCGGTTTTACAGCAGAAACCCTGACGGGCCGGGATATCCCTACGCTTTGGGAGCAGAGGGTCGGAGGTTCGAATCCTCTCGCCCCGACCAAGGATCGGCGACTGGACCGTTGCAGGGACGCTCGCTAAACCGGCTGGCAACAGGGCAGTCGATGCCCTGAAGCGTATGAGGCACACGATGTTGGCGCGTATCTACAGACCCGCAAAGACCGCGATGCAGTCGGGCAAGGCCAAGACCGCCGCCTGGATTCTCGAGTTCATGCCCGCCTCGGCGCGCTTCATCGATCCGCTGATGGGCTGGACCGGCTCGACCGACATGAACGGTCAGGTGCGGCTGACCTTCGACACCCGGGACGAGGCCGTTGCCTATGCCGAGCGCCACGGAATCGCCTTCCGCCTGCAGGAGCCGCGCGAGGCGCCGCTGATCCTCAAGGCCTATGCCGACAATTTCGCGACCAGTCGCAAACAGCCCTGGACGCACTGAGCGCCCACTGGCGATCCGGGCGCCCTTAGCTCAACCGGATAGAGCACCCGCCTTCTAAGCGGACGGTTGCAGGTTCGAGTCCTGCAGGGCGCGCCATCCCGCCTTTCCTCGCCCGCATGGTTGCGAAGGTCGACCGGATGCCGTCTATAGGCGGCATGGCGCGTAGCGTTTCGTCACTGATCCGAAAGAGCCTTGCCGGCAGCGCAGCCCTCGTGGCCGCGCTGGTGCTGGCTGGCTGCGGTGACCGTGACAAACCGGACGGCCCCGTCGAGGGTGAGCTGGACGGTCTGCCGCCGGTCGAGGCGACGGCCCCCGGCACGATTGGTCCCACCCTTGCCTCGGTGCGTCGTCGCGGTCGTCTGAATTGCGGCGTGCACGAAGGTCTGGTCGGCTTTGCCTATACGGACAACCGCGGCCAGTGGCGCGGCTTTGACGTCGACTTCTGCCGGGCCATGGCTGCGGCCATCTTCAACAATCCGGATGCCGTCCGGTTTGTCCCGCTGACCACCGGCCAGCGCTTCGAAGCCCTGAGACAGGGACGCGTCGATGTCGTCTGGCGCAACACCAGCTGGACCATGGACCGCGACGTCACCGAGGATGTCAGCTTCGCGGGCACCAACTATTACGACGGTCAGGGCTTTCTCGTCCGGCGGTCCCTGAACCTGAGCAGCGCGGCCGAGCTGAATGGCGCCCGCATCTGCGTCCAGGCCGAGTCGACCTCCCAGCTCAATCTGGCCGACTATTTCCGGCTGCGTGGCCTGGACTATGTTCCGGTCGTGGTTGCCAGCGAGGAGGAGGCCCGCCGCGCCTATGCCGGGGAACGGTGTGATGCCTTTACCGCGGACGTCTCGGCCCTGGCCGCGGCCCGCACGACCCTGGCCAGTCCCGAGCAACACGCCATTCTCCCGGAGATCATCTCCAAGGAACCGCTCGGGCCCATGGTGCGCCGGGATGACCCGCACTGGACGCGGGTGGTGCGCTGGACGCTCAACGCCCTGATCCTCGCCGAGGAATATGGAGTGACGCGCGACACAGCGGCCAGCCAGCTCCGGGACGCCCGTGACCCGCGGGTGCGACGCCTGCTCGGCGCAGAGGGCGAGTTCGGCGCGCGTCTTGGCCTTTCGAACTCGTGGGCCTACCAGGCGATCTCGGCGGTCGGGAACTATGGTGAAATCTTCAACCGCAATCTGGGGTCAGATTCGGCGCTGAACCTGGCGCGTGGCCTGAATGCGCAATGGAACGCGACTCCGGCCGGCCTGATTTACGGCCTGCCGATCCGGTAGGGCGGATCGCGACTGCACTGGCGATCCCGTGTTGCAGTCGATAACGTGGAGCGTGAGTGCCGGGGCCTGTCCCGCGCGTATCCAGACGGGAAGTCCATGACTGACGACAGCCAAACCGACGCCGGGGCACGCCAACGCGGACCCCTTTATCGCTACTGGTTCGGTATCAAGCTGTGGAAGCGGATTCTCGCGGCCCTCGTTCTCGGCGCGATCGCCGGTTTGGTCTGGGGCGAGGGCGCGGTTCAGATCAAATGGATCGGCGACCTGTTCGTGCGCCTGATCCAGATGATCGTCATCCCGCTGGTGTTTGCCACCATCGTTTCGGGCGTGCTCAGCCTGCAGGATCCCCGGCGCCTGGGATCGCTGGGGCTGAAGACGCTGTTCCTCTATATTCTCACAACCGCCTTCGCCATCGTCATCGGCCTGATCCTCGGCGCGCTGGTCCAGCCGGGGCTGGGCGTGGACTTCGCCGGGGCCGTGCCACGCGAGCTGGAGGCGGCCCAGCCGTTTGCCGGCCTGCTGGAGTCCATTGTGCCGACCAATCCCATCAACGCCCTCGCCCAGGGCCAGGTGTTGTCGGTGATCTTCTTCGCCCTGATCTTCGGGGCCGGCCTTCTGACCGCCGGGGCCCGGGGCGAGCCTCTGGCCGGCGCCTTTCACGCCGGAGCCGAGGCCATGCTGAGGGTCGTGAACTTCGTCATGGAGGTTGCGCCGTTCGGTGTCTTTGCCCTGATCGCCTGGGTGATGGGCACGACCGGGCCGGCGACCTTCGTCAATGTCGCCCTGCTGGCCTTCTGCGTTATCACCGGCTGTATCCTGCAGGTCCTGATCGTGCACGGGGGACTGATCAAACTGCTGGCGCGGCTGCCCGCCTTGCCCTTCTTCCGGGGCGTGACGGACGCCGGTCTGGTGGCCTTCTCGACCTCATCATCATCGGCCACCCTGCCGGTCTCCATGGCAGTGGCCGAAGCCAATCTGGGCATCAAGAAGCCTGTGTTCTCGACCGTCCTGCCGCTGGGCGTGACCATTTCGATGGACGGCACGGCGCTTTACATCGCCCTGCTGGCGTCGTTCGCGGCCCAGGCCTTTGGCATTGACCTGTCGATGGCCGACTATGCGCTGATCGCCCTGACCACCGTGCTGGTGTCGATCGGCACGGCCCCGGTGCCCTCTGCATCGCTGTTCATGCTGGCGGCGGTCCTGCAGGTCATCGGGGTCAGCCCGGCCCAGACGGCGCTGATGGTCGGCTTCATCCTGCCGTTCGACCGCATCCTCGACATGACCCGCACCGTGGCCAACGTCCTCAGTGACCTGGCGGTGGCGACCATCGTCGGTCGCTGGGAAAAGGAAATCGACATCGAGGCCTACAAGGCACCTCCGGTCAAATAGGGAGCGCTCAGCCGGCGATGAGGGGCCTTTCCCGGCGTAAAATCTCCCCTCGACGAAGGCCTTGCCGCTGGCGCAGAATGCGGCGTTCGGTCGCACGATCTGCTCGTTGCCCACCGAGACGATGACGAGATCGGCCGCGGCCGGGGGGACCTGTGGAAAAGACGAAACGTGGCGGCGTGCCGCTCTATCTGTGGATGCTGCTCGGCTTTGCTGTCGGCCTGGGGGGCGGGCTTTATGTCAATCTGAACGATCTGGTGGTGATCCCCTGGGTCATGGAGTTGATCCAGTCAGTCGGGCAGATCTTCCTGCGCCTGCTGTTCATGCTGGTCATCCCTCTGTTGTTCGCGGCGCTGGCCGTCGGCGTGGCCGAGATGGGCGACCTGAAGTCGCTGGGCCGGGTCGGGTTCAAGACCCTGTTCTTCACCATCATGGTCTCGGCCATTGCGGTTCTGATCGGCCTGCTCATGGTCAACTATTTCCAGCCCGGTGCAGGCGTCGATCCGGCGCTGGCGGCCCGGTTGCTGGCCGACGGCCGCGAGGGCGCCGCCACCATCGTCGGGAATGCGCCGCAGAGCATAGAGGCCGGCCAGTTCTTCCTCGATATGATCCCGTCGAACGTCATCACCGCGGCGTCGAACAACCAGATCCTGCCGGTCATGGTCTTTGCCCTGATCTTCGGCATCGGCATGGTGATGGCGAAGTCGAAGGCCACGGATACGCTTCAGGAAACCCTGCAGGGGCTTCTGGAGGTGATGATGAAGCTGATCAATGCCGTCATCAAACTCGCCCCCATCGCCATCGCTGCCCTGATGTTCAACCTCGCCGCCGTGTTCGGCTGGGACCTGCTGATCCGTCTGGGCGCCTATGCCGGCGTCGCCATTGGCGCCATGGCGATCCATATGTTCGTCGTGTACCCGCTGCTGGTCATGATCTTCGGCGGAATGAGCCCGCTACGCTTTGCCCGTGGCGTGCGCGAGCCGTTCGTGGTGGCCTTCTCGACCGCCTCCTCGAACGCCACCCTGCCGGTTGCGATCAAGGCCGCCGAGGAGCAGCTCAAGCTGCCCCGGCGGATTTCGCGCTTCGTGCTGACGGTCGGGGCCACGGCCAACCAGAACGGCACAGCCCTGTTCGAGGGCGTGACCGTGCTGTTCCTTGCCCAGTTCTTCGGGATCGAGCTGAGCCTCCAGCAGCAACTGGTCGTGATGCTGGTCTGCATCCTCGGCGGCATCGGCACGGCGGGTGTGCCGGCAGGCTCCCTGCCGGTCGTGGCCCTGATCCTTGTCATGGTTGGCGTGCCGGCCGAGGGTATTGGCCTGATCCTGGGCGTCGACCGCTTCCTCGACATGTGCCGGACCACGCTGAACGTCACCGGCGATCTGGTGGCCGCGACGGTCGTCTCGCGCGGCGAGAAGGACATTCCGGCCTCGGTCACGGGCCCCGAGCCGGTCGCGCCGCCGACGTCCTGAGGGAGGCGTCAGCCGGTCTCGATGGGGGTGTCGCTGCGGCTCCCCCATTCGGCCCAGCTGCCGTCATAGAGCCGCGCCGACCGGCCCAGCACCGTCAGCGCCAGCACCAGAATGGCCGCCGTCACGCCGGAGCCACAGGTGGTGATCGGCACGGCCGTGTCGTCCAGCCCGCATGCCTCGAAGGCGGCCTCAAGGTCGGCGCGATCCCGCAAGCGGCCCGCCTCATCGACCAGCACTGAATAGGGCAGGTTCCTCGCCCCCGGCATATGACCGGGTCGCACGCCGGGGCGCGGCTCGGCGCTGTCGCCCCGAAAGCGTGCCGAACCCCGCGCGTCCAGCACGGGCGTGATGCCGCCGGTCAGTGCCCGGTGGACGCTCTCGATATCGGCCACCGCATCCCGGTCCAGCCGGGCCTCGAAGCGCGCGGGCAGGGCATCGACGTCCCCGCCCTCGGTCGCGCCCCCGGCCCGGGTCCAGGCGTCCAGCCCGCCGTTCAGCA
>CAYNDG010000100.1:4141-6487 GCA_964395805.1 uncultured Brevundimonas sp. | reverse complement strand
GACCACCACAACAGGAAGATGCCCCAGCCCGTGGCACTGCCCAGCGCGCCCGCCGTCGGCGACATCTTCGGCGTCGCCCGGTCGGCGCGCGTGCCCTGGTTTTCGCTGAACGAATCCCACCAGCTGCGGCTGAACACCCCCACCTCGAACATGCCCAGGTCCTTCGCCCGCCATTCCGTCAGGAAGGCCGGCTTGTCCTTCTGTCGCTCGATGATGAAGCCCGCCAGCGTCGCCAGCCCGACCACCGTCAGCCCGCTCGAGAACAGGCCGGCAAAGGCCTGGCCGATCGCCTGCCCCACCTCGACCTCGCCGAACAGGATGCGCGCCACCGCCCCCACCGCCGTGATCAGCACCAGCACCGTCAGCGCCGTCTTCACCCCGAACAGCCACCAGGGGTAGAGCTCCGGCCCCACCACATGCTGCGGCCCGGCGCCATAGCGGGCGGCCACCGTCAACGGATGCCCCACCTCGCGCAGCACGGCCTCGACCTCGGCCTCGGTCAGGGGCCGGCCCAGCTCGGCCTCCCGCTCTTCGACCCGGCTCATCAGCAGGTCGCGCAGCTCCGCCAGAATGTCCTCGCGGCCCGCCGCGGGCAGCTGCGCCCCCACGGCCTTCAGATAGCGTTCGATCAGGTCCATCGTCCCCTCCGGTTTCACAGAATTCGGTCCAGCGAGGCCGACAGCCTGCGCCATTCGGCCTCAAGCCGGCCCAGCATGGCCGCGCCCTCGGGCGACAGCCGGTAAAAGCGTTTCTTGCGGCGCTCTTCCTCGCGCCATTCGCTGGTCAGCAGCCCCTGGCTCTCCAGCCGGCGCAGCAGCGGATAGAGGGTCGATTCCTCCATCTCCAGCCCGTGCTCGCCCAGCGCCACGCGCAGGGAATAGCCGTACTGCTCGGTCTTCAGCCGCGCCAGAACCGCCAGCACCAGCGACCCTCGCCGCAGTTCCAGCCGCATCGCCTCATAAAGATCGGTCTCGCCCAAGGGCCCACTCCACTCGCGTCACATAGTGTGTGACACACAGTGTATGCGACATGCTGTATGAGCGAGTCAATACCCTCCACCCGAGTGAGAGCCTGACGGTCAGGAATCGAGGTCGAGGAACCGGCTGCGGTGCCGGGGCTCGACGACCAGACAGGACGGGCGGCGGCCGAACCATTGGTAGCGGTGCCGCGCAACGAAGCCATAGACCGCATCGCGGACCGGCCTCGGGATGACCTTCAGCACCGCGAGCCAGCCCCACGGCCGCCGCAGCCGCCGGGCGATCGCAATCCCCGCCTCCGACCGGGTCAGGGCCCGCCCGTCCTCGATGACCAGAAAGGTGTCGTTCAGGTCGGCCTGCGTGAACCCGTGCCGTTCCGCCAGCGCCACTCCCGTCGCCGACCCCGCCCCCGCGAACAGCAGGTCCGGCCCGCGTTCATGCGCCAGAACAAACCGGACCATCCCGCTGCACAGCACGCAGTCGGTGTCGAACACGACGATCGGGCGGGTCTCGGGACTGGATGTCACCTACAAAACGCCCGCCCCCCCGGCTCCAGATGCAGGTGGTCCTGGTGCGGCGCGTCATAGTCGGGGCTCAGCACGGTGCTGAAGATCCAGCAGCCCTCGTCGCGGATGCGCTTCAGGAACCGCGCCTCGGGCCCGTCGCCGTACCAGTGCTGCGCCACCATCACCCGCGTGCCGTCGCGCAGGATCACCCCGGCAAAGTCCACCGCCGCCGCGCGCGAATGGGCGCTGGGCCGCGCGCCCGGCCGGTTCGACACGGTGCGACACGAATAGGTGCCATAGTGGACGATATCGACCACATCCTGACCGAAGATCTCGCGCGCCGCCGGCTCGACCACCTGCCGCCGCCACACCGACAGGGCCAGCGCCGTCTGGCAGGTCATCACCGGCCCCGCGGGTGACAGTCGCGCCACCGTGCCCCGGTCGATGTCCAGCGTGCCGGCCCCCGCCAGGCCACAGGTCTCTGAATCCACCCGGTCGGGCACGGGGGTAAAGGTCACCCGCGCCGCCTCCAGCTCGGCCCGACAGACCGCCAGGTCCGCCCCCGCCGCATCCACTCGCTCGCGCATGCCGCGATCCGGCCGCTGATCGATCAGCCCCGACGCCAGCCGCACACTGACCGGCGCATTCACCGGCGGCTGGCTGACCACGCCCCGATCCCCCCACCCCGGCGGCGGCGGATTGGCCCGCCCGCACGACGCCAGCACCAGCAGGCCGAGGGCAAGGATCAGTCGCGTGTGTTTCATGGCGCGGGAGGTTAGCGGGATTCGGCGCCCATTCCGCCCCACACACGCTTGCCACCCACAGGCGAACCGGGGAAAGGTGGGCGCGAGGGGGAGACGCGT
>CAYNDG010000100.1:0-4121 GCA_964395805.1 uncultured Brevundimonas sp. | reverse complement strand
GGAATGAAATCAGGGCCCGCGCCGCCGCCTTCGCGCGCGAATGGTCCGACGCCCATTACGAAAAGGGCGAGACCCAGAGCTTCTACAACGACTTCTTCGAGGTCTTCGGCGTTCGCCGCCGCAAGGTGGCGACCTTCGAGGAGCCCGTACGCCTGCTGGGTGACAAGCGCGGCTTCATCGACCTGTTCTGGAAGGGCGTCCTTCTGGTCGAACAGAAGAGCGCGGGCCGCGACCTCGTCCGCGCCCGCCAACAGGCCCACAACTATTTCCCGGGCCTGAAAGACCACGAACTGCCGCGCTACATCCTGCTCTGCGACTTTCAGAGCTTCGAGCTGATCGACCTCGACACGGGCGAAGAGACCCGCTTCGCCCTCGCCGACCTGCCCGCTCATGTCGAGGCCTTCGGCTTCGTCGTCGGGGTCGAAAAACGGGTCTTCCAGGATCAGGACCCGGTCAACATCATTGCCGCCGAACTGATGGGAAAGCTGCATGATGCGCTGAAGCCCACCTATGACGGCGCGCCACTGGAACGGTTGCTGGTGCGGCTGCTGTTCTGCCTGTTCGCCGACGACACCGGCATCTTCCCCGAACGGGGCATGCTGGAAACCTATCTGCGCGACCGCACGGCGCCCGACGGCCACGACCTGGGGGCCAAGCTGAACCTGATCTTCCAGACCCTGAACACGCCCGAGGACGCCGCCTGGCGCAAAGGTCTGGACGAAGACCTGAACCGCTTCCCCTACATCAACGGCGACCTGTTCGCCGAAACCCTGCCCATCGCCAATTTCAACACGGCCATGCGCGACCGCCTGCTGGAGGCGTGCGGCTTCTTCTGGGAAAAGATCAGCCCGGCCATCTTCGGCGCCCTGTTCCAGTCGGTGATGAACGCCAGGGAGCGCCGCGCCAAGGGTGCCCACTACACCACCGAAAAGAATATTCTGAAGGTCATCGAGCCCCTGTTCCTCGACGACCTGCGCGCCGAGCTGTCCCGCATCAAGGGCCTTAGGCGGGGGCGCGAAGCGGCCCTGCGCGCCTTTCAGGACAAGCTCGCGGCCCTCAACCTGTTTGACCCGGCCTGCGGCTGCGGCAACTTCCTGATCATCGCCTACCGCGAGCTGCGCCTGCTCGAAATCGAGGTGCTGAAAGCCCTCTATCCAACGGGCCAGCTGGACCTCGAGGCCGCCGCCCTGTCCAAGACGTCGACCAGTTCTACGGCATAGAGATCGACGAGTTCCCCGCCCGCATCGCCGAAACGGCCATGTGGATGATGGACCACATCATGAACAACCGGCTCAGCCTCGAGTTCGGCCAGGTCTTCGCCCGCATCCCGCTCAAGGCCGCGCCGCACATCGTGCATGGCGACGCGCTGGAGATCGAATGGGCCGAGGTGCTGGCGCCGGAGCAGTGCAGCTATGTGTTCGGCAATCCGCCTTTCATCGGCGCCAAGGTGCAGAGCGAAACCCAGCGTGCGCAGGTCCGCCGCATTGCCGGGCTCGGCGGATCGGGCGGGACTCTCGACTTCGTCGCGGCATGGTTCCTCAAGGCTGGCGAGTACGTCCAGAACTCCCGCGCTCGCATCGGTTTCGTCTCGACCAACTCCATCACCCAAGGCGAACAGGTCGCCCAGCTCTGGCCGTTGCTGTTCCAGCGTTACCGGGTGGAAATCGCCTTCGCCCACCGGACGTTCGCTTGGGGCTCGGACGCGCGTGGCAAGGCCCACGTCCATGTCGTCGTCATTGGCCTGACGCGGCGGGACGACGAACCGGCCGAGAAGCGGCTGTTTAGCTACGATGACATCAACGGCGATCCCGACGAGACCCGTCACGCGGCGCTGTCGCCGTATCTGTTCGACGGTTCGCAACTGGCTGACCGGCATCTGGTGGTGCGAGAGGCCAGCCGGCCTATCAGCGGTGGGATAGTCCCTCATAGCCGCTTGGGCTCGCAGCCAATCGACGGTGGCAATCTCATCCTCGATGAATCCGAACGGGCGACCTTGCTTCATGATGTTCCGGAAGTCGCGCCGTACGTCCGTCCGTTCGTAGGCTCATGGGAATTCTTGAACGGTGGGGAGCGGTCGATCCTAGCCCTTCAGAATGCGCCGGTGCAGATGCTGCGGGTCCCGGCCATCGCTGCACGACTACGCGCAGTGCGTGAGGCGCGGCTCGCAAGTACGAGACCTGTCACGAGGCTGCTGGCCGATATGCCTACGGAGTTCGCCTTCACAACAATTCCGGAGGGGGCCTTCTTGATCCTTCCGGAGGTCAGCTCCGAACGCCGCCCGTATGCGCCGTTTGGATTTGAGGCGGCACCCACAATCCCGAGCAATCTCGTGAAGATCGTTCCAGACGCCCAACTGTGGCACTTCGCGATCCTGACTAGTGGAATGCACATGGCATGGCTTCGTCAGATTGGGGGGCGCTTGAAAAGTGACTACCGCTATTCAGCGGGCGTAGTATTCAACACCTTCCCTTGGCCCACCCTGACCGATGCCGACAAGACCCGCCTCGACGGTCTCGCCCAGGCGGTCCTAGACGCCCGCGTCGCCCATCCGGACGCGACCTTGGCCGATCTCTACGACCCCGACGTCATGCCCGCCGATCTGCGCCGGGCGCACCGCGCGCTCGACCTCGCCGTCGACCGCCTCTATCGCAAGGCCCCGTTCGAGAGCGACCGCGAGCGCGTCGAACACCTGTTCACCCTCTACGAGCAAATGACCGCAGGCCTGCTGGCCGCGCCGAAAAAAGCCCGCCGTCGAAAGAAAGCTGACGCCTGATGGTCACCCTCGCCGACGTCCCGACCTATGACGCCTTCATGTGGCCGATCATTGAACGCTTGCGGGCCCACGGTCGGTCGCTAAGCAATGCCGAGATGCTGGAAGACGTAGCCCAACACATGGGGCTGGGCGATGACCATCTGACCTTACGCCATGGCAAGCTGAACCAGTTGGCGGTGGAACAGCGTATGGCCTTCGCCCGCAGCTTTCTGAAGCTGGCCGGCGCGGTGGAGAATAGTCAGCGGGCGGTCTGGAGTCTGACCCCAGCCGGTGCAGCTCTGACGCCGGAAGAAGTGGCCGAGATACCCCGGAGGGTCCAGCGCGAATACGCCAGCAAGCGCGCGGCTTCCCTGCCGTCAGCCGCGCCCGAGGACCACCCACACATCTTCGAAGCCGATGCGGAACAGGATTGGAAGGCCGAGCTCATTGTGCGCCTTCAGCAGATCGAGCCTGCGGCGTTTGAACGGCTGTGCCAGCGCCTGCTTCGTGAGTTCGGGTTCGTGAAAGTCGAGGTCACCGGAAGGTCGGGCGATGGGGGAATCGACGGCACCGGGGTGCTGCGGGTCAACCTGCTGTCCTTCCATGTGCTGTTCCAGTGCAAGCGCTACTCCGGCTCGGTGGGCGCGGGGGCGGTGCGTGACTTCCGGGGGGCCATGGTTGGGCGCACCGACAAGGGTCTCATCATCACGACCGGGACCTTCACCGCCGACGCCCGTCGCGAGGCCACGCGCGACGGCGCACCCGCCATCGATCTGGTTGACGGCGACGCGCTGTGTGACCTGCTCAAGGATCGGGGCCTCGGCGTCACCGTGCGCATGGTCGAGGAAGTCACCGTGAACGAGGCGGCCTTCGCCGACTTTTGACCCCCTCCCCGCCGGCACCTTCGCCGCCCGCCGCGCGGCCTGACCTCCGCCTCCTCCACCACACCCCCACCCCTACCCGCCCCGTGCCCGGCACGGGTGGCCTCTGCCTGCGCACTTGCGCCGCACTTGCACAACGCCCTCGGCTGTCATAGGAGCGCGCTACTGATAGTCATTCTTAATCGCGTTCGGAGCCTTTGTGACCCGCCTGCTGACCACCACTGCCGCCCTTGCCCTGACGCTCGCCGCCGCCGCCGCCCCCGGCATGGCCCTGGCCCAGACAGCGACCCCGGTGGCCCTGGCCCGCGTCGCTGGCGATGACCCCACGGTGCTGGACCCGATCACCGTGGTCGGCTCGCGTCAGCAGGCCCGGGCGCTGGGCGGGGCTGCCACCTGGCTCGACGACGAAACCCTGCGCACCTTTGACTACACGGATGTGCACCGCGTGCTGCGGCTGGTGCCCGGCGTGGTCATCCAGGACGAGGAAG
>CAYNDG010000099.1:0-6496 GCA_964395805.1 uncultured Brevundimonas sp. | reverse complement strand
CGGGCCGATCCCGCCGCCCTGTCGCTGGCGATGATCGAGGGGCGGCCCCGGCTGGAGACTGTCGACAGTCAGGACCGGCTGGCCTGGGCGCCCCTGTCGCGCCTGCTGCCGCTGTCGACCGTGGAGCCCGTATTTCTGGGGCTGTGGAAGGACGCGCCGGTCTTTGCCTGTTCCGTACCCGAGGCCCGAACCGCCGAGCTTGAGACGCTGATGGGGCCCGGCGACCATCCCGATATGCGCGCCGCCGCCGCCCGTCTGCCGATGGGCGATCTGGCCATGGCAGGCGCCGCCAAGGGCCTGTTCGACTGGCATGGACGCAATCGCTTTTGCCCCGGCTGCGGGCAGGAGACGCAGATCGCCTCGGGCGGATGGCGGCGCACCTGCGCCCCCTGCGCGGTCGAGCACTACCCGCGCGTCGATCCGGTCTGCATCATGCTGCCGGTCTGGTCGGGTGGCCCCGAGCCGATCTGTCTGCTGGGGCGACAGGCCGCCTGGCCGGCCGGACGCATGTCGGCCCTGGCCGGATTCATGGAACCCGGCGAAAGCCTCGAGGAAGCCTGCGCCCGCGAGGTGAAGGAAGAGGCCGGCCTGACGGTCACCAGCGTCCGCTATCTGGCCAGCCAGCCCTGGCCGTTCCCGCACCAGCTGATGCTTGGCCTGATCGCCGAGGTGACGGACGACAAGGCCCGGCCGGATCTGACCGAACTGGAGGCCGTCGCCTGGCTGACCCGGGCCGAGGCCCGGGCCGTGCTGGACGGACGACATCCCAATATTCTGGCGCCCTTCCCGTTCGCCATCGCCCACACCCTGCTCCGGGCATGGGCGGACGGTGACGCCTGACTCAGCCTGCCCTGCGGCGGGCCTCGGCCAGATCATCCGGATTGTCGATCGACAGCGGCGCATCGGCGATCACCGCCGCATGGATGCGCAGCCCCATTTCCATCGCCCGCAGCTGCTCCAGCTTCTCGCGACGCTCCAGCGGCGAGGGCGGGGCCGCACAGAACGCTTCCAGCGCCGCCCGGCGATAGCCATACAGACCCACATGCCGCCAGACCGGCCCGTCGCCATACAGGGCGGAGCGGGTGAAGTAGAGGGCGCGGCCCTCGGTCCCTTCCGGCGCCATGGCCAGCACCGCCTTGACCACATCGGGGTTAGTCCGGTCGCCCGGCCCCGCCTCGGGTGCCACCAGGGTCGCGATGTCGCAGTCGGAATGGCGGGCCAGAAGATCGATGCAGAGTGCCGAAATGCCGGGGTCGGCAAACGGCATGTCGCCCTGCAGATTGACGATCACATCGTGCTGACCGTTCGGGTCCAGCGCATGCAGCGCCGCGCGGATCCGGTCCGAGCCAGAGGGCAGGTCCGGATCGGTCAGCACGGCCCGCCCGCCGTCCGCCTCGACCGCTTCGACGATTTCAGGGTCTCCCGCCGCCACAGCGACCGTCAGACCCGAGGCCCGGGCCTGTCGGCTGGCCCGCACGATCATGGGCAGGCCGCCGATGTCGGCCAGTGGCTTTCCGGGCAGACGTGTGGCGGCCATGCGGGCCGGAATCAGGATCAGGGGGGTCATCGGAGCTCGGTCAGCGGGGTCTTTGGTCGCAGCCGGGCATCGAACCCAACCGGACAGTTGCGAAGGCGGCCTTACCGTGTCAGAGACGCCCACGCGAAACAATGCCTGCGCCCCTGCCACCGGCTGACGACGCGGGCCCTTCAGATACGGGACTGACGACGCGATGAGCGGCAACCTCGAGTGGAACAAGATTTTCGGTGCGGGCCTGGCCACGGTCTTCACGATTCTGGTGGTCCAGCAGGCTTCCGGCTTCGTGTACAAGACGGAAGCCCCCGAAAAGATGGGCTATGCGGTTGATATCCCGGAAGAGGGGGCCGCAGGCGGAGCCGAAGCGGTCCTGCCGCCCGATTGGGGCACGCTGATCCCCGTGGCCGATCTGGCCGCCGGTGAGGCTGCCTTTGCCCGCTGTCAGGCCTGCCACACGATCAATGCGGGCGGCGCCAACGGCATCGGTCCCAATCTGTACGGTGTCATCGGCCGCACCGTCGCCGGTCATGCCGGTTTCGCATTTTCGGATGCCATGGTCGCCCACCGGGCCGTGGACCCGACCTGGTCGCTCGATGCCATGGACCAGTTCATTACGGCCCCGGCCCGCTATGTCTCGGGCACCAAGATGTCGTTCGCCGGCCTGCGTGACACCGAGACCCGCGTGAACCTGATCGCCTGGATGATGACCCAGGGCTCCAGCGGCTATGCGGTTCCGGGGCCCGATCCCGCGCGTCAGCCGGGTGCCGCCGATGCCGCTGTTGAGGGAGGAGCCGACACCACCGGCGCTCCGGTCGAGGGTGCAGCGGGTCAGCCCGAGGTTCAGGCGACGCCCGCCGCGCCGCCGGCCGCCGACAGCGCGCCCGTCGGCGGCTGATCCCGGTTCTCTAGAGTCGTCTGAGGATCGGCGCGTCGAAGCCCTCGGCGCGCTGATTCGTATCGGCCTCGTCCAGAGCCTGAACCAGGACGCGGCCCTCTGTACCGACCGCATGGATGACCGTGTCAGGCCCCAGTGCGATCGCCGAATGACCGGTCCAGCCCCGGTCGCCCCGGGTGTAGGGCCAGACGACAATATCGCCGCGCCTCAGGTCTGTGCGACCAACCGCCTCGCCCAGTTCGGCCTGGGCGTCAGCGTTGCGAGGCGCAGCCCGTCCCCCGGCGATCAGACAGGCCTGGACCAGCCCCGAGCAATCGGTGCCTGACTCCGTGCGACCGCCAGCGGCGTAAGGCACACCCAGAAAAGTCTCGGCCACCGCAACCAGATCCGGCTCAAACGCGCCCAGCGGCATCAGGGCCACATCACCCACGGCGTCACGGGCGGGATCGACCAGGGCGTTGAACGGCAGAACCCCACCCGGGCTGGCTACCCGGTCGGTCGGCATGCGCACACCCGGCCGGAGCGTGTCATCCGCCACCCAGCCGACCACTCCGTCCCGCCGACAGCGGCCCCAGCGGCGTCCGCCCTCACGGATCAGGACGTCGAAGGCCTCCCCGAACAGCAGTTGGGAGATCCGGTTGCCATCATCGTCCGAGACGTCCGCAACCGGCACGGTCGCCTGCATCGCTTCTGTCGGACGATAGGCGCGTGCGGGCACAATCCCTTCCAGCGCCGCTTCGGCCAGGTCGGATCGTATCAGCAGGGCGCGGGTGTCGACGTCGATCATCACGGGCGGCGGTGGTGGGTCCGAATTCCCCACCACCCTGCCGCACAAGGCCGAAGGTCGCGTTAACGACCGGTCTGATCAGGACGTGTACCGCGTTTTCAGCATTTCGAAGGCGGCGCGCAGGGCCTGGACCTCGCCGCCCTGCGGCCACCCGGGGCGGCTGCGCGGGTTCCAGGCAAAAATGTCCATATGGGCCCAGGCGCCCGATGCCGGCGCGAAATTCTTGAGGAACAGGGCCGCGGTCACCGATCCGGCCTGGGCCCAGGCGGCGGAGTCATTTCTCAGATCGGCAATGTCGCTGTCGAGGGCATCGGCATAGGGCACCCAGAGCGGCATCCGCCACAACGGGTCCTGCACCCGGGCCGACGCGGCCAGCAGATCAGCGGCCAGAGCCTCGTCATCCGTATAGAGCGGCGGCAGGTCCGGCCCCAGCGCCACCCGCGCCGCGCCGGTCAGGGTGGCGAAATCCAGCGTCAGATCAGGCTCCAGCTCGCCGGCACGCGCCAGGGCATCGGCCAGAATCAGCCGCCCCTCGGCATCCGTATTGCCGATTTCGATGCTCAGCCCCTTGCGGCTGGACAGGACATCGCCGGGGCGGAAGGCATCGCCCGAGACGGCATTTTCGACTGCGGGCACCAGCACCACCAGCCGCACCGCCAGCCCGGCCCGCATAACCTGCCGGGCCAGTCCCAGCGCATGGGCGGCCCCGCCCATATCCTTCTTCATATTGCGCATGCCGACGCCGGTCTTGAGGTTCAGCCCGCCGGTGTCGAACACCACCCCCTTGCCGACCAGCGCCAGCAACGGCAGGTCGGCCCTGTCGGAATTCCAGTGGATTTCGATCATGCGCGGCGCACGGGCCGGTACCGCCGCCCGGCCCACGGCATGAACCGCAGGATAATTGGCCTCCAGCAGGGCGTCGCCGGTGATCACGCTGATCGTGGCCCCCGACTCCCCGGCGATCTCGCGCGCCATCGTTTCGATCTGCAGCGGCCCCATGTCCGCGGCCGGGGTGTCGACCATCTCGCGGACCAGATTACAGCTGCGCGCCATATCCAGCACGCGCTCGGCATCCACGCCATCTGGCACGACCAGCCGGGCGGGAGGCTCGGTCCCGACCCTGGTGTAGCGATCGAAGGCATAGCTGCCGAGGCAGAAGGCCAGCGCCGCAAGGTCACCCCGATCATGCGGAACCCCTTCCAGTCGCCAGACTCCGCCTGGCAAACGGTCCGCGAGGGCCCGCAGCGCCATGGGCTCAAAGCCTTTGCCGATGCCGAACAGGGCCTCAGCGATCTGCCCTGCGTCATCCGGGCAAAGCAGCAGCCGCCCCGCCTGCCCCTTGAAGCCGTTGGCCGCGGCCCACGCCCCGACCCGTCCTTCAAGTGCGGCGTCTCCGACGATCAACCGCACCGGCCGGGCCGCGCCTGCCTCTTCGGATTCGGCAGGAAGGAGCACAGGAAGGCGGCGGGACATGGTCTCTCCACAGAAGTCGCGGGGTTAACGAAGGGTTGACCGAAGCGGCCCACCCTGACGGTGACGGAAACTCTATCCCCGGGATCGTCCCATGTCGCGCCCACTTCTGCTGATTGCCACGCTTGCCGCCCTGGCCCTCCCTTCGGCTGCGCTGTCACAGGAGCGCCAACCGGCCTCGGCCCAGACGCGCGCCACCTACGACCGCATGGACCCGCTCAGCCGCTCGCTGTTCTGGCAGCAGGAGTTCGAGATCAACCCCGCCGATCCTGTCGCCGGCGTGCGGCTGGCGCAGGCCCTGCGCGAACTGGGCCAGTTCGATCAGGCCGTTCAGGCCTCCGACAGGGTGCTGGTCGTCCAGCCTGACAATGCCGAGGCCATGATCGAGCTGGGCCGCGCCCATATCGCCCGGGGTCAGGCCTTCTACGGCATCGCCGCGCTCGAGAAGGCCCGCGACCTCATGCCGGGCGACTGGCGCCCATGGTCGCTGCTGGGCGTGGCCTATCAGCAAGTTCGGCGCGAGGCCGATGCCCAGACGGCCTGGAGCGAAGGTCTGAGGTTGTCGCCCGACAACCCTGCCATCCTGTCCAATATGGCCATGGTCCGCCTGACGGCCGGCGACCTTCCGGGGGCCGAGACCCTGCTGCGTCGCGCCTCGGCCCGGCCCGATGCCGGATTGCAGGTCAAGCAGAACCTCGCCCTCGTTCTGGGTCTGTCGGGCAATCTGGTCGAGGCGGAATCGATCCTGCGCCGCGAACTGCCGCCCGAGATCGCCGACCAGAACCTGGCATGGATCCGGCAGCGGGCAGCGGGCCCTGTCGCCCCGGCCGGCGGTCGGACCTGGCAGTCGCTCCAGTAGCGGCTTTCGCCGAAGGCGGCGCGGCCCTATATTCAGGCCATGATCGACGACCTCTACAGCGCCCGAATTCTGGGGCTGGCGGCCAATCTGCCCCATACTGGCCGGCTGTCATCGCCCGACGGTACGGGCGAGCGCGTGGCCCGTCTGTGCGGATCCCGGGCCATCGTCGATGTAAGACTGGACGATCAGGGTCGGGTGACCGACTTCGCACAGGACATCAAGGCCTGCGCGCTCGGCCAGGCCGCCGCCGGGGTCATCGGCGAGGCGGTGATCGGGGCCACCCCCGAGGACATCACCCGTGCCGCAGCGGCCCTTGCCGACATGCTGAAGTCGGGCGGCGAAGGTCCGGAGGGCCGGTTCGAGGGCCTGCGCCTGCTCAGGCCCGTCGCCGACTATCCCCGGCGTCATGCCTCGACCCAGGTGGCCATGGGCGCGCTGACCGATGCCGTCGACATGGCGCTGGCTACGTCCTTGGCGACCCGCGACATCCCCGAAGCCGAGCGAACTCGCCGCGCCGGAGCGGCCTGATCCGCCCGGCCGTCCCCGACCTTGCCCGCGGTGCTTGCCCGGGCGGACGATGCGAGGGATAAGCGCGGCGACATGGCATCCGGCGAAACCCTCTATGAACGCGGCGTCCGCGCGGCCCATCGTGGCTACAAGCTGACCCTGTCGCCCCTGATCGGGCAGTCGTGCCGGTTCCTGCCGACCTGCTCCGACTATGCCCGCGACGCCCTGATCACCCACGGGCCGGTGCGGGGCGGGTGGTTGACCGTTCGACGCCTGTGCAAATGCCATCCTTTCGGAAGTTCGGGCTATGACCCGGTTCCGGCGCGGGCGCCCTCCCCTCCCGCGACACCGACAACGAAGACAGACAGATGATCGACCTGAAATTCCCCGACGGTGCCGTCCGCCAGTTCCCCGCCTCGACGACGGGGCGGCAGGTCGCCGCCT
>CAYNDG010000098.1:0-6594 GCA_964395805.1 uncultured Brevundimonas sp. | reverse complement strand
CAGGCGCAGGGCCGACGGACCGTCGCGGTCGGCCAGACGCTCGAACAGGCGTTCGATTTCGTCGCGGCTCAGCACCTTCGGCAGGGGGCGGCCCCGCGCCGGGGCCTCGAGACGGCGGGACGGATCATCCGTGCGCCAGCCTTCCGAGAGGACAAACCGGTAGAATTGACGGACGGCCGAACGTCGGCGCGCCGCCGTTGCCGCCGACAGCCCGGAGCGGGACAGGTCGGCATACCAGGCCTCGACGGCAGACGAATCAGCGCCCATCAGCCCGCCACTGCCCTTCAGCCCGGCCTCTGCGTCGCCGAGATCACGTCCATAGGCCGCCAGGGTGTTGGGGGCGGCGTCCCGTTCTACGGCCATCATTTCCAGAAAGGCTTCGATCTGGGGGGTCACGTCCGGCCTTGGCTGTAGCGCATGGCGCGCCTTGGTGTAGATGTCGACAGGATCATGACCCCAGCCGCCCCCTCCGCCAAGCCTGCCGCGACCGTGACGATTGACCGGACCATAGCCCTGATCGGCCTGATGGGCGTGGGCAAGTCGACGGTGGGCCGGCGGCTGGCCCGGCGACTGGGCCTGCCGTTCGCCGATGGCGCCACCGAGATCGAGGAAGCGGCCGGGATGACGGTCTCGGACATCTTCTCCCTCTATGGCGAGGAAGAGTTCCGGGCGGGCGAGGCCAGGGTGATGAAGCGGCTGGTCGAGGCCCCCCCCATGGTGCTGGCGACCGGGGGCGGCGCCGTCATGAACCCCGAGACGCGGGCGTTGCTGAAGGAGAAGGCGCTTACGGTGTGGATGCGCGCCGACCTGCAGGTGGTGGCCGAGCGGGTGCGGCGGCGCGATACCCGGCCCCTGCTGCGCGGTCGTGACCCGCTGGAGACGCTGAAGCGCATGGCCGAGGTCCGCTATCCCATCTACGCCTTTGCCGATGTGACGGTCGATGTAGGGACGGGGGCCCATTCGCAGTCCGTGGACACCATCATCGAGGCGATCGCCGCGCATCATCAGGGACAGGCGTCATGAGCCGGATCGTCGATGTCTCGGGCGAGGGTTTCCTTCCCTATCAGGTCGAGATCGGACCCGGGCTGCTGTCCGGGATCGGCGGGATCGCCGAGGTGCGGCCCGGACGCCCGGTCTGTGTGGTGTCAGACGAAACGGTTTTTGGCCTGTATGGCGCGGGCGTGGTCGAGGCGCTGAACGCGGCGGGTGCCAGGGTTGGGTCGGTCGTCGTGCCGGCGGGTGAGGCCAGCAAGTCGTTCAGCCAGCTGGAGCGGGTTCTGGACGGCCTTATGGCGCAGGGGCTGGACCGGTCCAGTCTGGTGGTTGCTCTGGGCGGCGGGGTCGTTGGCGATCTGGCCGGACTCTCTGCGGCCCTGTTCATGCGTGGCATCGACTTTGTCCAGGTGCCGACGACCCTGCTGGCCCAGGTGGACTCCTCGGTCGGTGGCAAGACAGCCATCGACACCCAGCGCGGCAAGAATCTGGTGGGCGCCTTTCACCAGCCGAGGCGGGTGCTGGCCGATACGGATGTGCTGAAGACCCTCCCGGCCCGTCAGCTGCGTTCGGGCTGGGCCGAGATGCTGAAGCACGGCCTGCTGGGCGATGCCGTCTATTTTGACCAGCTGGCAGCAGTCGGCGATCCGGTCGGTGTTGCGGACGACGCGCTGGCCGATGCGATCGAGCGCTCGGTCCGGATCAAGGCGGCGGTCGTCGGGGCCGACGAGAGGGAGGCCGGGACCCGGGCCCTGCTGAACCTCGGCCATACCTTTGGCCATGCGCTTGAGGCCGAGCTGGGCTTTGACGAGCGCGTGCTGACCCATGGCGAGGCGGTGGCGCTGGGCTGTGTCCTGGCTTTCAGTTTTTCGGCGCAGGAGGGCCTGTGCCCTGCCGCCGAGGCGGAGCGGGTGACGGACGTCGTGGCCGGGGCCGGTCTGCCGACCGCGCTGGCTCCGATCGCAGCCTTTTCGGCCGAAGGGATCCTGGCCCGCATGACTGAGGACAAGAAGGCCGAGGGGGGGCGCCTCGCCCTCGTTCTGGCGCGCCGCATCGGCGAGGCCTTCATCGCCCGGGACGTGGATGGCGGGCGGGTCCTGTCCTTCCTGAAGGCGGTTGGCGCAGCCTAGTCGACCGCCCGGCATTCGACGGGAGCCCGATCCCTGACCGTCCAGAGAGCCGTGTTTCCCTCGCCGCGCAACTCATTGCCGCTGGCCCGATACCAGATGCCGGCCTCGGCGCGCTCCAGATGCAGGTCGAACGCCTCGCCATAGGAGTTGCGGACGGTCGCCATCTCGCGTGCATTGTCAAAGTCTACGGTCAGGCGGTCCCCGCCCACGCACACATAGAAGGCCTGGACCTGGCGGTGCAGCATGCGCTCCTGGATTTCTGCGCCGGTTCGCCTGCGGGCTGTCTGGGCCTCGACGGCGCGCTGCTGGACAGCGTCGCCATCCGATGTCACTGGCGTCGGCTCCCCGCAGGCCGCGAGCCCGGTCAGAAGTCCGGCAGACAGGACCAGGGGGCGGATCATTCGGGGCATCTCTCCACAGGCGGCTCCGGGTCGGAACGGGTATCGGCGCGTCCCGTTCCCCTGCGGACCCTGAAGAAGCGCTTCAGCAGGGCCGCGGCCTCCTCGGCGAGGAGGCCGCCCTCGACGGTGGGCCGCCAGTGGCAGGTCGGTTGGTCGAAGACGCGCGGGCCATGGGCGACGCCGCCGCCCTTGGGATCATCCGCCGCCCAGACCACGCGGCCGATCCGGGCGAGGCTGATCGCGCCGGCGCACATGGGGCAGGGCTCGAGCGTGACATAGAGGGTCAGGCCGGTCAGCCGGTAGTTGCCGAGGCTTTGCGCCGCCGCGCGCAGGGCCACAATCTCGGCATGGGCCGTGGGGTCACAGGTTGAAATGGGCCGGTTCGCGCCTTCTGCGATGATGGCGCCGGTGGCCTCATCCACCAGAATTGCGCCGACGGGGACCTCGTCCGCGTCCGCCGCCGCTTGCGCCAGGGCCAATGCCATGCGCATGAACCGCTCATCATGGACCGTCATTCAAAAGACAACGACAAGAAGCCCCGCCCGCGTCAAGAGCGCGGCGCTCCTGCCGGCCGCAAACCGGGCGGGAAATACGATCGCGACAAGCCCGGCAAGGGCGGGGCGCGGGACGATACGGCCGGGGGCAAGCCCGCGCCCAAGCGCACCGAGCGGATCGCCAAGGCGCTGGCCCGGGCCGGTATCGCCAGCCGCCGCGAGGTCGAACGACTGATCGGCCTGGGTCAGGTGGCGGTCAACGGCAAGATTCTGGACACGCCCGCCACCCTGGTGACCCGCGACGACGTGATCACGGTCAACGGCAAGCCCGTCGGTGCAGCCGAGGCGACGCGCGTCTGGCGCTACCACAAGCCGGCCGGGCTGGTGACCTCGCACATGGACCCGGCGGGGCGCCCGACGGTGTTCGACGCCCTTCCTGCCGGCCTGCCGAGGGTCATCTCGGTCGGGCGGCTGGACCTGAACACCGAGGGCCTGCTGCTGTTGACCAACGACGGCGAGCTGGGCCGGGCGCTGGAGCTGCCGACTTCGGCGCTGGTGCGTCAGTACCGGGCAAGGGCGCGCGGGCGGATCACCCAGGAGAAGCTGGACACCCTCAAGACCGGCACGACCGTCGACGGCGTGCACTATGGTCCCGTCGAGGCGACCATCGACAAGGCGAAAGAGACGACCGGCGAGGACGGGCGCGGCCCGGCCAATCTGTGGCTGAGCGTGTCGATCACCGAGGGCAAGAACCGCGAGGTCCGCAAGGTGCTGGAGTCGGTCGGGCTGACGGTCAACCGGCTGATCCGCCTGGCGTACGGGCCGTTCCAGCTCGGCACCCTGCCGGTCGGCGCGGTCGAGGAGGTCGGTCCCCGGGTGATCCGCGAGATGCTGGGCGCGTACATCCGGCCGGAGAACCTGCCGCAGGGCAATACGGTTTCGACCCCGGCGCCGATCCCGGGACGGCGCCCGCGTGGGCCGATGGTGGTTGGCAAGTCGGGCTCGGCCCTGTCGGACCCCTCGCGCAAGCCCAGCCGGGTGCGGGCCGCAAGCGCCGCCGCCTCTGAGGCCGCCGAACGGGCCGAGACCGGCCGCCGCGCCCCGAAGAAGGACGGCTGGGCCAAGGCGAAGCCGAAGTTCGAGCACACCAAATCCTTCAAGCCCCGCGCCCGTCCCGACGGCGAGGGCGGTGAGGGCGCCGAGCGGCCGAAACGCACCTTCAAGCCGCGCGAGGACCAGTTCATCGACAAGCCCCGGGGCGACAGGTCCTGGGGGGACAAGTCGAAGGGCGAGGGTCGCGGCGGCAAGCCGGCCGGAAAGTCCTTCGGCAAACCGGGCAGCAAGCCCGGCGGTCGCCCACCCGCCCGGGGAGGCCCGCGCGGCGATCGCGGACCGAAGCGTTCAGGCTGAGCCGTCGCAGCCCTTGAGCCGGGCGGCAAGTCGCAGGGTGCGTCGGACCACGGTCGCAGCGGTCAGCAGCACGACGACGGCCAGCGCCAGCCACAAGGCGGCGAAGGTGTAGTCCGCAAGGGTCAGGGCCAGACCGGCGGCGACCAGACAGCCGAGCGTGAGTACGGCCATGCGATGCGGCTTGGCGCCCGGCCCGACGAAGTCTGCTGCCTCGCCCAGCGCCCGGCCCAGCTCGCGGACATAGGCGGTCAACACGGCCAGCAGGGCGGCGATCCAGCCCAGCATGGGGCCGAAGGCGGGGCCATAGATCCTGAGCGCCATGCCCGCCCCGACCAGAAACAGGGCATCGGCAATGCGGTCGGGCAGCTCGTTCCAGACCGGGCCGAGCGGACCGCCGCGCCCATGCTCGACCGCCACCATGCCGTCCAGCAGATTGGCCAGGAGGCGCAGCTGGATCGCCACCCCGGCCGCGAACAGCCAGCCGGCGCGTTCGGTACCTTCAGCGGTGGCCGACATCCAGAAGGCCCAGAATCCGACGCCCGCAAAAACCACGCTGAGGGCCGAGATGGCGTCGGGCGACAGGCCCATGCGGGCGCACAGCCGCGCAAGGCCCCGGGCCCAGCCGGTGCCGCGTGATTTCAGGGGACGGCGGCTGTCGGTCATGGCGCTCTCCGCAGGCTGGCCACATAGACGAAGGCATAGGTGGTCGAGACCGTCCAGGGTACGGCAAGCGTCGCCCAGACCTCGGGTGTGGCGGCCAGGGTGTGGGCCGCGAACAGCACGCCGCCAATCGTCAGACAGCTGACCAGCGGCGGCACAAGCCGGGCGGCAGGACCGCTCATGCGGCGAAAGCCGGCCTCGAGCCCGCGCTTCATCACCAATGTGATCAGCGCCGACAGCGCCCCCTGCACGAGGGCTGCCAGCAGCAGGTCCGACAGAGGGTGGTCACGATTGGCAAGGGCCGCCCAGCCGCCCATGGCCAGACCGCCCAGCGCCACATGGACCGCGGTCGAGCGCAACAGGGACGTCGGGAAGGTCTGCCGCGCGGGCCGGTTCTGGGGCATGGTCGGGCCGATGTGTGATTCCGGCACGAGACTAGACCCATGATGGCGCCCCTGACAGCCGGGCCGTTCAGCCTGCATCCGCACGTGGCCATGGGGCTGGCGGCGGTGCTGGCGGTGCTGACGCTGGCGTCGCTGCTGGTGCTGGCCCTGCCGAAGCTCAAGCCCGGGTTTGATGCGACCGAACTGCGTCTGCGGGTCTGGTCGTGGTGGGGCATGGTGGCGCTGACGGGCGCGGCGCTGGCGCTGGGCTGGGCCGCCGTGACCGCGCTGTTCGCCGTGGTGGCCTTCATCGCGCTGCGGGAGTTCCTGTCGCTGGCGCCGCTGCGGCGGGAAGACCGGCTGATCGTGCTGTTCGCCTATCTGACGGTGCCGCTGGCCTTTGGTCTGATCGCACTCGACCAGTATGGCATCTATCTGGTCTCGATCCCGGTCTGGTTCTTCCTGACGGTGCCCTTCCTGATGGCGCTGGGGGGCCAGACGCGGGCCTATCTGGCAACCGTCGCGACCCTGACCTGGGCGGTGATCGTGTGCGTCTATACGCTGGGCACCATCCCGCTGCTGATGCGGCTGCCCGACAGCGAGGCCCCGGCGGGGGCGGCGGGTCTGGTGTTTCTGCTGCTGTTCGCGACCGAGGCCAATGATGTGCTGCAGTACATCTGTGGCAAGGCGTTCGGGCGACGCAAGATCGTGCCGAAGGTCAGCCCGAACAAGACGTGGGAGGGGTTCCTCGGCGGCTGGATCCTGACCGGCGGGCTGATCTGGTTTCTGGCGCCGGTGTTCACGGGTCTGGACCGGATCGAGACACTGGTGCTGGCGCTGGTCTTGCCTGTGGCGGGCTTTGCCGGCGACGTGACCATGAGCGCGGTCAAGCGCGACCTGGGCGTCAAGGACACCAGCCGCCTCATCCCCGGACATGGCGGGGTGCTGGACCGGATCGACAGCCTGACCTTTACCGCGCCGCTCTATTTCCATCTGATGGCCTATTATGCGCTCGACCGGTACTGAGCCTGCGCGTCCGTTCGGCTGGGGGCGGCCGCTGTTCCGGACGCTGGTGGCGCGGCCGCTGGTGCGGTCCGTGTCGGGCATGGCCGTGGTCGGGCGC
>CAYNDG010000097.1:455-6603 GCA_964395805.1 uncultured Brevundimonas sp. | reverse complement strand
GCGAGTCGGACATGGATGAAACATAATAGGAACCGGCGCGCGCCAAGGCCACCATGCGCGGCAAGGCAACGAGACCGGGAACCTGCGCCGCTCGCCTCCGTTTGGCACATCAGGCTTAACCGGAGGAAACAATGTCCGATCAATCGAACAATACGGGTGGCAATGGCGGCGGCAATGCCGGGCTGGCCTTTATCGTCGGCGGGGTTGTCGTGGTGCTGGCGATCGTCGCCTATTTCGTGTTCGCGGGGGGTATGGGCACCCAGAACAAGCAGGTCGATGTCGATGTGAACCTGCCCGAGGTCTCGGCACCCGACGTTCCCACGCCTGCGCCGGCTCAATAGTCCGACGGGACTGACCGTTCGCGGCGGCCTATCGCAGGCTGTAGCGGACGGTCGTCACCACCCGGACCTTCTTGTCGGGGGACTGGCTCTCGTCGCCGATCTCGTCCCGCGACAGGATCTGGAACGAGCCCTGGGTGGCCTCGCGGATCGGCCCCAGGGGGGTGCCCGAATCCTCGGCGAACTGCTCGGCCCCCGTGCGGGCCGATGCCGTTGCCTCCGCAATCATCTCCGGTCGGACATCATTCAGCCGCGTGAAGACATAGGTCGGCCCGTTGAAATCCTGGATGACCACCCCGCGACGCACCAGATCGTTCAGAGAACGCGTCGTCGTCTGGACCCGCGCCACATCGGTTGTCCGCACGATCACGGTTTGCGCCAGAATGAATCGGGGGCCGTTGTTCTGGCCGCCGTACTCACGCGACTGCATGTCGGTGACCTCAAGCCGGCCGAGTGTGACGGCATCGGCGGGGTAGCCCTGGGCAGTAAGGAACTGGCGCACGGTCTCCAGGTCCGCATCAATCCTTCCCTGCACCTCTGACAGGATGTCGCCCGTGGCGGTGAACCGTATCGGCAGAATGGCCAGATCGGCCACTACGTCGCGCTCGGACAGGCCCCGGACCGTGACGACCCGGTCTCCCACCCGGGCATTGACGACGCCCTGACCGATCAGGGCCCCGGCCCCGACCAGGCCGAGCGCCAGAAGTCCGGCGACGATGACGGCGGGCAGAAGGCGATTGTCGGTCTTCATGAGAGTGGTCCTGCGCTGGAACACTCACCATGATCGCCTCGTCAGCGGAGTCAAACCCTATTGCGAACAGCGTTACCCCGGCTGTGCAGGAGGGGTGGGTTTCGAGGCCCAGACCAATGCCTGGACCCGGCAGGCGGAGGCCAGCGGGCGGCGGGCGCGCGTGGCATCGATGTCCTTCAGGAGCGCGGCCACACTGATGTCACGACGGCGGGCCTCGTCTTCCAGCACAGCCCAGAACTCGGGTTCCAGCGCGATGGAAGTGGCGTGGCCGGCCAGCAGGACAGACTTCTTCTTCAGCATGGCCGTTCGTGATCCCGCGTGACGTCCTGACGGGCTGAGGGTATGCTAAAACAACCGTCCTGTCCGGAAGTCCTCATGACCGATCTTGCCACACAAATCCCCGGCATCGACAGATTCAATCCGATCCGGGCCGAGCGCCTTCGTCCGCTGACCGCCTTGCGGGCCTTCAGACGGCTGGTGCGCGACAAGGAGGATACCACCCAGGTGTTCGAGATCATGAAGGCCCTGAACGGCCGCTCGAACACGCGCGGCTATCAGAAGCTGCTGCGCACCCTGGAGGGCGGGCGTCAGGCCTATCTGCGCGAGGAACTGGCCCACAAGCTGGACGACCCCGTCTGGCTGGCCCGCTTCCCCGAGGGCTCGGTTGGCGCGACCTATCGGGCGTTCCGCGAGGCACGCGGCTTTACCGCCGAGGGTCTGGCCGATGAAGCGCGCAAGGCCACGCCGCTGATCGACGCCGAACATCCGACCGTCTGGTATTCGCGCCGCCTGCGCGACGTGCACGACATCTGGCATGTGCTGACCGGGTTCGAGACCGATGCGCTCGGTGAGGCCTGCGTGGTCGCCTTCTCCTACGGCCAGACCGGTAGCCTGGGCTTTGCCTTCATCGGCTGGGGCGCGGCCCGGGAGATCCAGCGCGAGAACCGCTCGGTCCCGGCCCGCCGGGCCGTCTGGCAGGCCTGGCAGATGGGACGTCGGGCCAAATGGCTTCCCGGTCTGGACTATGAGGCCCTGTTCGCCTGCCCGCTGGACGAGGCCCGCCAGCGCCTCGGCATCGGCACGCCGGACATCTACCTGTCGGTCCCGGCGGAGGTCCGCCAGTCGCTGAAACTGCGCGGCTGACCCGGTCGGACGCCCGACTATAGCGAACCGCAGCTGTCGACGTAGCGCCAAGTCTGCTGTCCGTAGGTCTGGCGCTGGATGGACTCCGAGACGCGGCGGAGACAGGCACTGCGCTCACGCGATCGCCGCCAGAATTCGTCGGACCCTCCGGTATAGACGCCCCACGCCCGACGGAGATTGGCGGCCTCCGCAGCGCGATTCCAGTCATCCTGGAACTGGCGGGCCCGCGCCCGCCACGCCTGACAGTTGCTGCCGCCGTAGATGCAGTAGACCTCGACGTCGTAGCGGAAGGTACCCACGTCGGTCGTATCGGGGCCGTATCGATCGATCTGCTCGACGAACAGGGCCTCCATGATGTGTGGCGCGATCTGGTTGAGGACCTGCTGCGACGGCTCGTGACCCTGGCGGGCTGCCAGACCGTACCAACGGCCGGCCTCCAGCCGGTTCCGGGGCATTCCGTACCCATAGAAGCTCATATAGCCCATGGCGTTCTGGGCATGTGGATCGCCGGCTTCGGCGTAGGGGCGCAGCAGTTGCGCCGCCCGGGCGTGATTGCCGGCCTCGTAGGCATCCCAGCCCGCCTCATAGGGGTTGGTCTGGGCCATGGCGCCCGGGGCATGGGCGAGGCCCAGCGACAGCACCAGCAAAAGGGCCGCCGCGTGAAAACGGAACGCGTGCATTCCTGTCCTCCTGTTGAATTCCGTCCTCTGCACCAGCTTGCCAATCCGCCCGATGCGATAAACTGACGATCTCTGATCACGGTCAGGCAAATCGGCGCTCGTCACGCGGCGGAAATCCGGGCATGAGGCGGACTTCCCTGCTCCCTCCGTACCTGACCGGCTGCCTGCTTGACCCTGCCCGGACTTACTTCCTCGACCACGAAACTGGTCATCGGCATCGCCGTCTGTGCCCTCATCTGGGGCACGACCTGGTATGCGATCACCCTGCAGCTGGGGCCGGTCGCGCCCACTGTCTCCATCGTCTGGAGGTTCGGCCTCGCCGCACTGGCGCTGTTCGTCTTCTGCCTCGTCACCCGGCGTCCGATCGGGCTCAACCGACCCCAGCACCTCGCGGCGCTGGGGCAGGGGGCCTTCGTCTTCGCCATCTCCTATGGCTTTGTCTATGCGTCCGAGGAGCGGGTGCCCTCGGCTGTGGTGGCGGTGATCTTTGCGGGTCTGGCCTTTATCAATCTGGTGCTGTTTCGCGTCATCGCCGGGCAGAAGGCGTCGCGCCTGGCCTGGGGCGGGGCGGCGCTGGGTCTGGTCGGTGTGGCGGTGCTTTCTGGCTCGGAAATCCTCGGCAGCGAGATGACCGGGGCGGCCGGCCTGGGTGTTGGTATGGCGGCGCTGGCCGTACTCAGCTCGGCCGTCGGCAACTATTTCGCCTGGAAGGGCCAGATCGCCGGCGCGGCCGTCATGCCGGCCACGGCCTGGGCCATGGCCTATGGCACGGCGATGCTGGCCATCTTCGGCCTGACGCAGGGGGTGGAATGGACGATCGAGCCCACCGTCAGCTACATCGGCTCGCTGCTGTATCTGTCGCTGCTGGGCTCGGTCGTGGCCTTCGTCATCTATTTCAGCATCGCGCGCAGCCGGGGCTATGCGCTGGCGAGCTACATCTCGGCCCTGACCCCGCCCATCGCCATGCTGGTGTCTGTTCTGTTCGAGGGGGCCAGCTTCGGCCTGACGGCGTTGTTCGGTCTCGCCCTCGTGCTGGCCGGTCAGGTGCTACTGATCCGCGCGCCGAAGGTCAGTTAGCCTGGCGACGGTCGTCGTCGGGTTCGTCATCGGGAGAGGGCTTGCCGTCACGGGCGGCCTTGCGCTTCGCCTCCAGCCGCAAGGCGACCAGCAGCGGGATCAGGCCATGCCGGACGCGCCTGTCCTTGCGGGGGTCAGTCATTCTCGTCCTCGCGCTTGTGGCCCTCGAGATGGCGGTTAGCGCGCTCGCGTTCGATCTTCTGAGCCTCGCGTTCCGTCCGGCTGCGCCCGTGCAGGGCCCGGTTTGCCTCTGCTGTCGCCTTGGCCCCGGCCTTCTGGCGGGTCTTTCGCGCGCGGTTCAGATTGATGATTTCTGCCATGCCGCAAAGCCTACATCAGGATGTCAGGAAATTCACTCGGAGCCGCCCCGGCCCGGACCTATGATCGGCGCATGGACCTCATTCGATTCATTCTCAATGTTCTGTGGCTCATCTTCGGCGGCCTGATCTCGGCCATCGGCTGGTTCTTTGGAGGGGCACTGCTGGCGCTCACCATTGTCGGCCTGCCCTGGACCTTCGCGGCCTGGCGGATCGGCGCCTATACCCTGTGGCCGTTCGGGCGTGAGGTGGTCTGGCGCGACCCGGACGCGACCGACATCGGCGCGGGCCCGATCGGTGTCGTTCTGAACGTCATCTGGTTCATCTTTGCCGGCTGGTATATCGCCCTCAGCCACCTGATCGCGGCCTTCTTCGAGGCCATCACCATCATCGGCATTCCCTTCGCCCTCAAGGATCTGGAGCTGGCCAAGCTGGCGCTCGCGCCGGTCGGCCGCACCATCCGCGACAAGCCCTGACGCGTCCCCAGCGCTGCCATATGCAACGGCTTTCCGCGCCTTCCCGTTGATTGGAGACATCCAACAGACAGGGAGCATGACCATGCTGGAAGCCATCAAGGAACATATGGACGTCATCGGATCGGACGGGGGCCGCATCGGCCGCGTCGATCACGTCAAGGGCAACCAGATCGAACTGGCCAAGCTGGACTTCGACACCGGCTTCAAACACCGGATGATCCCTATGGACTGGGTTACCCGCGTCGATGAACACGTCCACCTGAACCTCACCGAAGACGAGGCCAAGGCTCGCTGGACCGACAAGCAATAGGTCGCGGCCAACCGCTGAAAGACGGAAGGCCCCGCTCTCACCGGCGGGGCCTTCTGGGGTCAGAAGCCGGTGAGTAAGCGATCAAGCGCCCGGCGAATGTCATCCTCGCGGTCAGCCAAGGATCCTCGCGCCTGCCCCAGAGATCGCCGATCCAGCGCCGCCAGTTCCGAGAGCATCAGCACGAACGCCTCATCCGCATGGGAAACCCGCAGGGTGACGTTCGTAAGCACGGCTTCTTCCGGCATCCGGAAGAGTGGAGCCACCAGCACCGTGGGCCCCTCATCGTAGAGATGGGACTGTACGACCATGACAAACGGGGCGATCTCGCGGGAACGCGGCGAGGGGTTATCCAAAATGTCGAACTGGCGGATCACCAGGTCCGGACATCCTCTCCGAACACGCCGTGGCGATCGATCCGCTCACGGTGCAGGGCGATGGCTTCGGCGTTCTCCGAGGCCCATTGCCGGGCCTTGTCCGGCGAGGCCAGTTTCACGCGCTTCTGGTCGAGCATGGCTCGAAGGCTCTCGACGGTCAGAGCCTCGACGTCGATATTCAGCGCGCGGGCTTCGTCCAGCAACGCCTGATCGATTTCGATTCTCAACTCGGCCTTTCCCATAGTGGAAGCCTAGCACGAAGTTGTAACGCGAGCGATCCGGCCGCACGCCATGCCCGATCAGCCCGGGGCGATCATCGTCTCGGGCCGGACGATGGCGTCGAAATCCTCGCCGGGAATCCCGAGCGCAATGGCTTCCTCGCGCAGGGTGGTGCCGTTTTTGTGCGCGGTCTTGGCCACCTTGGCGGCGAGGTCGTAGCCGTATTTTTCCTTGAGCGGCGTCACCAGCATCAGCGAGTTCTTCAGGCCGCGTTCGATGTTGTCGAGGCGGGGCTCGATGCCCACCACGCAGTTCTCGGTGAAGCTGACCGCGGCATCCGCCAGCAACCGCACCGACTGCAGGAAGTTGTAGGCCATCATCGGATTGTAGACGTTCAGCTCGAAATGCCCCTGCGAGCCGGCAAAGCCGATGGCGGCATTGTTGCCGTGGATGTGGACGCACA
>CAYNDG010000097.1:0-394 GCA_964395805.1 uncultured Brevundimonas sp. | reverse complement strand
CAGCGCCAGTTCGCCGAGGCCCGAGCGCGGACCGGAGCCGAGGAAGCGGATGTCGTTGGCGATCTTGAAGCACGACATGGCGACCGTGTTGATCGCGCCGTGGGTCATGACCATGGCGTCGTGCGCGGCCAGGGCCTCGAACTTGTTCGGCGCCGAGGTGAAGGGCAGGCCGGTGATCTGGGCGATCTTGTCGGCCACGCCCTCGGCGAACCCGACCGGGGCCGACAGACCGGTGCCGACGGCTGTGCCGCCCTGGGCCAGCTGCATCAGGTCGGGCAGCGTCGACTGGATCCGCTCAATGCCCTTGGCGATCTGCTGGGTATAGCCGCTGAACTCCTGGCCCAGGGTGATGGGTGTGGCGTCCTGGGTGTGGGTGCGGCCGATCTTGACGATG
>CAYNDG010000096.1:284-6604 GCA_964395805.1 uncultured Brevundimonas sp. | reverse complement strand
TATGACTCGGCGCTGAAGTACGACAGCGCCATCGACGCCATCGTCAAGGGCACGTCGGACGGGCTGATGGTGGTGCTGAACATCTCGGCCGTGCTGATCGTGTTCGTCTCCCTGGTGGCCCTCGCCAACCTCATGATGGGCGGCCTGTGGCTGTTCGACGGGCCGGTGACGGTGGAGCGTTTGCTGGGCTGGCTGTTCATGCCGGTGGCCTGGCTGACCGGTGTCGAATGGTCCGAGGCGGGCAAGGCCGGCTGGCTGCTGGGGGTCAAGCTGACCCTGACCGAGTTCGTTGCCTTCATCGAGCTGGGCCGGATCCCGGTCGGCGAGATCAGCGACCGGACCCGCATGCTGATGACCTATGCCCTGTGCGGTTTCGCCAACATCGGCTCGGTGGGCATCATGGTGACGGGCCTCAGTGTGCTGATGCCCGATCGCCGCCAGGAGGTGTTGGGACTGATCTGGAAGGCCCTGTTCGCGGGCTTTCTCGCCACGCTGATGGCCGCCTCGGTTGTGGGCCTGATGCCTGCGGCGGTCTTCGGCTAGGTCATCGCTCGAGCGGCGTGTCTGCATGCTTGCCCGGTCGTGCGGCCTTCACTAGGTTTCGATAAGAAACCGAGGGACGGATCCATGAAGCTCTACGACAGTCACCGCGCGCCCAATCCCCGCCGTGTGCGCTGGGTCATGGCCGAAAAGGGTATCACTGACATCGACGTCGTGCAGGTTGACCTTCTGGCCGGCGAGCACCGCACGCCCGAGTACCGCGCCCGGGTCGGGGTGCCCCACGTTCCGGCGCTGGAGCTGGACGACGGCACCTGCATCTCCGAGTCGGTGGCCATTTGCCGGTATCTGGAGTCCATCTATCCCGAGCCCAACCTGTTCGGGGTCGACGCCCGGGAACAGGCGATCGTCGAGATGTGGACCCGGCGGTGCGAATTCTATCTGGCCAATCCGGTCATGTTGACGGTGCGCTTCACCCACCCGGCGCTCGCGGTGCTGGAGGCCACACCCCAGCCGCAGGTGGCGGACTACAACCGCGTCGCCGCCGAGCGCTTCATGAAGACCCTGGACCGCCATCTCGACGGGCGGGACTTCCTCGCCCTGGACCGCTTCACCATCGCCGACATCGTCGCCGTGGTCGGCCTGGATTTCGCCCGGCTGATCAAATACCGCCCGCCGGCCGAGCTGGAAAACCTGAATCGCTGGCTGGACGCATGCCGCGCGCGGCCCGCTGCCGGCGCCGGCGTCTAGGTTCCGCGACCGACCGCATCGTCGGGGACGATCACGGCCCGGTCCTCGTCCAGTTCAAGACACACCGTCGCCCCGGGGGCAGGGACCGGGCCGGTGTGCGTCAGGGTCAGGCGAGGGGCCCCGGCGCCCGGCAGCGCGACGGTGACGCTGGTCCCGATGCCGGCGAAGCGGTGGCCGACGACGGTCGCCGGAACACCGGCTTCGGCCAGGCGGACATCCTGTGGCCGCATCAGCAACTGCCAGGCCGTGGCCTTGCTGTCGGGCCGTGCAAACCGTCCCAGCGGCGTCACCACGGCATCGCCGTCCACCGTCGCGGACAGGGCCAGGACCGGCCCCAGCATATGGGCTGCGGCGAGGGAAACCGGACGCCGGTAGCAGGCCTCGGGCGTGCCCGCCTGCAGCACCTTGCCCTGATCCAGCAGGATCAGACGATCGGCCATGGCCAGGGCATCCTCTGCGTCATGGGTCACGATCAGCACCGCCGCCCCCGCGGCCCGCAGCGCCGGGGTCAGGGCATCGCGCACCTCGGCCCGGAGCGAGGCGTCCAGCCCTGAAAACGGCTCGTCCATCAGCAGCACGGCGGGCTCTCGCGCCAGCGCCCGGGCCAGCGCCACCCTCTGCTGCTCGCCGCCCGACAGGGTCGAGGGCCAGGCCTTGGCCCGATCCTCCAGCCGCAACGATTGCAGCAGGTCCAGCGCCCGCGCGTTCGCCTCGGCCCGGGGCATGTGTTTCAGGCCAAAGGTGACATTGCCCAGCACCGTCCTGTGCGGGAACAGGGCATGTTCCTGAAACATCAGGCCGATGCCGCGATGTTCGGGTGGCACGGTGTTCCCGGGCCGCGACAGCACCGTCTCGCCCAGCCGGATCTCGCCCGTATCCGGCGCCTCGAGCCCGGCGATCAGGCGCAACAGTGTGCTCTTGCCGCTGCCCGACGGGCCCAGCAGGGCCGTGACCTCTCCCGGCCTCAGCATCAGGTCGACGCCATGCACCCCGGCGCGCTTCCCGTAGCGACGGGTCAGTCCGGTGGCGATCAGGTTGCGGGGCTCGATCATGGTTCTCCGGGGCGCGAGGCGCTGATCTTGCGGGTCAACCACAGCACGGCGGGCAGGGCCAGCAGAACGAGCAACAGGGTCGGCCAACCGGCATTGGCCAGCCGCTCGTCCCGTGCGTAGTTGTCGGCCATAACCGCCAGCGTATCGACGTTGAACGGACGCAGCATCAGGGTGGCGGGCAGTTCCTTCATCACATCCACGAACACCACCAGCGCCGCGGTAAACAGGGCACCGCGCGCCAGCGGCAGCTGAACGGCCCAGGCCGCACCCGATTCGCTCCGTCCCAGCGTGCGCGCGGCCTGCACCACCGATGGCGTGACGCGGGTCAGCCCCGCCTCGATCGGTTCGAAGGCGGCGACCATCAGCCGGGCGGCATAGGCATAGATCAACAGGGCGATACCCAGTCCGAACCCGCCGACCGATCCGGGCACCAGGCGCCACAGCACGGCGGCGGGAATAAGCAGGCCGATGGCCATGACCGCGCCCGGCGTCGCATAGCCGAGGCTGGCGATGCGCGCCGCCAGCGGATGTCGCGCTGACCCGAGGGCCAGCAGGGCAGCCAGCGCGACCGTCACCAGCGCCGCGATCACGGCCAGACTGACGCTGTAGCGCGCGGCATTGATCAGGCGCGGCCATTCGGGGGTGATGCCGATCATCTTGTGCGCCATCCAGCCCAGCGGCAGCACCAGCCCGAGGCCGACCAGCATCAGGCAGAACCCGGTTGCCAGCGCCGCCTTGAACGGCGTCAGCCGGCGAAGGGTCAGGGGGCGCCAGCGTCCGCGTCCGCTGTCGTTATCCGCGCCCGACCGGCCCATGCGCTCGATCCACATCAGCACGGCAGCAAAGGCCAGAAGGGGCAGGGCGATCCGGGCGGCGGCCTCGACCGAGCCGAACACGAACCAGGCCCGCACCACGCCGGTGGTCAGGGTCTGCACGCCCAGAAACTGCACTGCCCCATAGTCCGCCAGTGTCTCCATGACTGCCAGTGCCACGCCTGCGGCCAGGGCCGGCCGTGCCATCGGCAGGGCCACGGTCAGAAAGGCCCGCAGCGGCGAGGCCCCCAGCATGCGCGCCGCCTCGACCGCCTGCGACGACTGGTTCAGCAGGGCCGCCCGCATGGCCAGATAGACATAGGGGTAAAAGGCCAGTGACAGGATCAGCCCCGCCCCGCCAAGACTCCGCATCTCGAACGGCATGTCGAAGCCCAGCGTGCCCCGCATCCAGATGCGCAGGTCGCCCGCCGCATCGAACAGATCGGTATAGCCGTAGGCCAGGGCAAAGGCCGGGGCGGCCAGCGGCAGGGCCAGCGCCCAGCTCAGCCAGCGTCGGCCCGGAAAGTCGTGCCCCACCACCAGCCAGGCGGCCGTCACGCCAAGAACCGCCGTCAGCACCGCCACCTGCGCCGACAGGGCGACCGAGGTCAGGGCATAGCGGGTCAGGTCTCGCCAGGCGATGTCCGCCTGACCCTCGCCCAGCGCCGTCGCCACAACCCCGATCAGGGGCAGTATGGCAACGAGCGCCGCGCCCAGTCCCATCCACACCAGAGGCGAAAGCCCGCCCCGGATGCCGGAGCGGGCCTTCAGTTTCGTCGGGGCAGGGGTCGGGCCTATCGCCAGCCCGCCCGGCTCATCAGGGCCTGGGCCTCGGCCTGCCGGGCACCATAGCGGGCGACCGACATCGGATGGGCCTCAAACGGCGCATAGGCGCTGACCGGGGCCGGCACGGTCACCGAGGGGCTCGCCGGATACTCATTGTTGTGTTCCGCCACCATGATCTGGGCTTCGGGCGAGGCCAGGAACTCCAGCAGCTTGACCGCATTGTCATAGTTCGGCGCATGGGCTGCGACGCCCCCGCCCGAGATGTTCACATGGGCCCCGCGGCCATCCAGCGAGGGGAAGGCCAGCTTGACGCGCGAGGTGATCTCACGGTCGCCCGCGTCGTCGCCCGAGGCCAGCCGGATGTAATAATAGCTGTTGGTGATGGCGATCTCGCAGATGCCTGCACCCACGGCGCGGATCTGGTCGCGGTCGCCGCCTTCCGGCTGGCGGGCCAGGTTGGCGACGATGCCGCGCACCCACTGTTCGGTCTTTTCGGGGCCCCAGGCCTCGAGCAGGGCTGCCACCAGCGACAGGTTGTAGACGTGATCGGCCGGCCGCACGCACAGCTTGCCGCGGAAGCGGGGCGAGGCCAGTTCTTCATAGGTGTCGACCTCATCGGGGCGCACCTTGGCCGCATCATAGGCGACGATGCGGGCCCGGCGGCTGAAGCCGTACCAGTGTCCGCCCGGCTCGCGCAGATTGGCGGGGATGGCCTCCTGCAGGACGGTCGAGTTGGCGGGCTGGAACAGGCCGGCCTCCTGAACGCGCCACAGGGCCCCGGCGTCGGCCGAGACGAACACATCGGCGGGACTGGCGGCGCCCTCGGTCTGCATGCGGGCGATCAGGGTGTCGGCATTGCCCTCGATCCGGTTCACTCGAATGCCGGTCAGTTCGGTGAAGCGCTCATAAAGCCGCAGGTCGCTGTCGTAGTGGCGCGCCGTGTAAAGATTGACCACGCCGGCGTCGGCCGGCGGCGTGGACCCCTTCGTCTCCGGTTCGGACTGGCCGCAGGCGGCAACCAGCAGGGCCAGGGCGAGGGCGCCGGCAAGGGCGCGGACAGGCGCGAAGGGGTTGATCATGACACTCTCCTGAATCGTCGCGCCGTGCTATCGTAAATGAGAACGCTTCGCAAGAAGCTGTCTCCGAAACTTCCGGACACCCTGATGCGCTATAGTGACGCTACAGAGCGAGGGACGATGACATGATCAGGCAGCTGGGCGGCGTGCTGGCGGTGGCTACTCTCGGCCTTGCGGCCTGCTCAGGCGATCAGGCGGCCCCGCCGGACCCGGTCGAGGCTCCCGCGCCCGACGAGGCGCCGGCGACGGGCGTGGCGATCGCCTATGATTGTGCCAGCGGCAAGAGCCTGTCGGTCATCTACGCCACCGACCGGACCGCTGCCCTCACCTATGAAGGCCAGTCGTACCGCCTCCGCCCGGTCACCTCCGGCAGCGGGGCTCGCTACGCCGGCGATGATCTCGAGTGGTGGTCGGCCAACCGCGACGGCCGCGAGGAAGGCCGTCTCAGCCGTCTGGATGCCGAGGGCCGGCCGCAGGGGATCGAGCTGGAGCGCTGTGTGCGCAAGGGACAGCCCCTGACTCCTGCCAGCAATCCGCAGTCCATGGCCAGGGCGCCTGCCTGCGCCGGACCGCAGCTCGCGCTGGCGCTGGAGGGCACCGACGCCGGCGCGGGCAACCGGGGCGCGGTCCTGTCGCTCCGCAATGCCGGGACCGGGACCTGCAGCGTGACCGGCTACCCGGGCGTGACCCTGAGGGACGGGGAGGGGCGCCCGGTCGTTGCCATCCGCGCCGACCCCTGGATCACAGGTGATCCGGCCGAGCCGCCCCATCCGGTCGAGTTGTCGCCGGGCGCCCGGGCCTTTTTCGATATCGGCTGGAACGTCGTGCCCCACGAGAGCGAGGGCGAGACCCGGTGCCCGGTCGCACAGGGCCTCCGGGTCACCGCCCCGGGGGATACGGCGCCCCTGACACTCGATCAGCAGATGACGGTTTGCGGCGGTCGCATCAAGGTCGGCCCGCTGCGCGCCACCGCCGAAATCTCCGCCGGAACCTGATCCCGAAGCCGTGACATCGGGCAGGGCTTTATGCCGCCGTCAAAACCGTCTAGCGGAGCGCCCATGACGACCTTTCACGACCGCATCGCCGCCGAACTGGCCGACATCGACGCCCAGGGCCTGACCAAGCCTGAGCGGGTGATCCAGTCCCGGCAGGGCCCTGTGATCACCGTCGCAGGCCGACAGGTGCTGAACTTCTGCGCCAACAACTATCTGGGTCTGGCCGGGGACGAGCGCGTCGTCCAGGCGGGCATCAAGGCCCAGGAACGCTGGGGCGCGGGCACCGCTTCGGTCCGCTTCATCTGCGGCACCCTGGAGATCCACAAGGAGCTGGAGCGGGCCATCGCCGAC
>CAYNDG010000096.1:0-264 GCA_964395805.1 uncultured Brevundimonas sp. | reverse complement strand
TCGCCGCCGCCTTTGACGCCAATGGTGGCATCTTCGAGCCGCTGTTCGGGGCCGAGGACGCGATCGTCTCCGACAGCCTGAACCACGCCTCGATCATCGATGGCGTGCGGCTGTGCAAGGCCAAACGCTACCGCTTTGCCAACTCGGACATGGACGATCTGGAGGCCCGGCTGAAGCAGGCCCGGGCCGACGGCGCGCGCGACAGCATCGTCGCCACCGACGGTGCCTTCTCCATGGACGGCTATGTCGCCAGGCTGGCCGAGA
>CAYNDG010000095.1:0-6621 GCA_964395805.1 uncultured Brevundimonas sp. | reverse complement strand
CGCACCGGATCAAGGACATTGTCGATATCGAGAATGTCCGCCCCAACCAGCTGGTCGGCTATGGCCTGGTCGTCGGCCTGAACGGCACCGGCGACAACCTGCGCAACTGCCCCCTGACCCGCCAGTCGCTCGAGAGCATGATGGAGCGCCAGGGCGTCAACATCCGCGGTGCCAACGCCAACACCAAAAATATCGCCGCCGTCATGGTCACGGCCGAACTGCCGCCCTTCGCAACGCCGGGCGCGCGTATCGACGTGTCTGTCTCGACCCTCTGCGACGCCAAGAGCCTGCTGGGCGGCACGGTACTTGTTACGGCCCTGCAGGGCGCCGACGGCGAGGTCTATGCCGTGGCCCAGGGCTCGATCCAGACCGGCTCGTTGTCCGCGTCCGGGGCGTCCGGCTCCTCCGTCACCCGGGGCGTGCCCACGGCAGGGCGGATCGCCGGCGGCGCCGTGGTCGAGCGCGAGACCGGCTTTGACCTGGGCCGTCAGACCGAGGTCCGCCTGACCCTGCGCAACCCCGACTTCACCACCGCCCAGCGCGTCGCCGGCGCCATCAATGACGCCTACCCCGGCACCGCCTATGCCGAGAACGGCACGGTCGTGACCGTGCGCGCCCCCCAGGGATGGGGCATGCCGGGCTACCTCAGCCGTATCGAGAACCTGCCGGTCATGGTCGACGCGCCGGCCCGCGTCATCATCGACGAGGTCAATGGCGTCATCGTCATGGGCGAGGCCGTGCGGGTCTCCACTGTCGCCATCGCCCAGGGCAATCTGACCGTCACCGTGCAGGAAGACCCCTTCGTCAGCCAGCCCGCCCCCTTCAGCGACGGCGAGACTGTGGTCGTGCCGTCGTCCACCGTGCGGGTGGAGGAAGACCTCGGCACGCAGATGCGGATCGTCGGCGGCGGCGCCTCGCTCGCCAGCCTGGTGGCCGGCCTCAATGCCCTCGGCGTCACGCCCCGGGACATGATCAGCATCCTGCAGGCCATCAAGGCCGCCGGTGCCCTGCAAGCCGACATCGAGGTGATGTAGAGCCATGACCGATCCCCTCACCCTCTCTCCCGACCTGCTCCGCCCGGTCCAGACGCCGACCCTTCGCCAGGACCGCATGCGCGAGACGGCCGAGGACTTCGAGGCCTCCTTCATTGCCCAGATGCTGCGCCCCATGTTCGAGGGGTTGTCGACCGAGGCCCCCTTTGGCGGCGGCGAGGCCGAGAGCACATGGCGCTCCTTCCTGATCGACGAAATGGCCAAACAGACGGTCCGCTCGGGCGGCATCGGCCTCGCCGATCAGGTCATGGCCACCATGATCAAGATGCAGGAAGCCCCCTGATGAATGACACCGCCCTCGCCGTCACCGCCTCGGCCCGCGTGCGTCAGCTGATCGACCTGACCCAGTCACTGACCCGTCGCCTGTCCGACGAACTGGCTGCTTTCGAGGCCCAGCGGCCGCAGGACGTCGCCGAAGGTCTGGCCGAGACGCAGGAGCTGGCCAACCGCTATCGCCGCGAGTCGGCCCAGATCAAGGCCGACCCGTCGGGTCTGGCCCAGGCCCCCGCCTCGGACCGCATGGCCCTGATCAGGGCGACCGAGGCGTTCGAGGCCATCCTTGGCCGCCACGCCCGCGCCGTCGAGGCGGCCCGCATCATCTCCGAAGGCCTGGTCCGCACCCTGGCCGCCGAGATCCGCGAACAGCGCGGCGTCCCCAATGCCTATGGCGCCACCGGCCAGGCCACCCCCACCGACGGCAGCGCCGTCGCCTTCAGCCGCTCGGCCTGACCCCCGGCAACCTCTCATAAACCAGACTTGACACCGGTTTCTTCAAGACTGTCGGTCTAGATGGGCGGAATGGCGCTTAACAGTCGTCTTCTGGGTCTGGCCTTCGCTTCGGCGGACACCCTCGTCGAGATCGACGGCGAGGGCCGGATCGTATTGGCCATGGGGGCGGCGCCGGCGCCCGGACATGCTCCCGACTCCACCTGGACCGGACGCGCCCTGACCGCCCTGTTCGAGCCCCGCAGCGTCGAGCGCCTCGAGGGGACGCTCGCCGGTCTGACGCCGGGCGCGCGGAGCGAACCCCTCGACCTCATGTATGACCTCGGGCAGGCCACCTACCGCCGCGCCCGTGTGCGGCTGTTCAGCCTGCCGGAACTGGCCCCGCACCGCTCGTGTGCCATCACCTGGATGGGCCAGCCCTTCGCCCTCGAGGCGCCGCAGCCGGCCGCCCTGCTCTCGCGTGACGCACTCCTGCGCCAGACCAGCAGCCTGCTGGCGCAGCCGACCCCGGACCCGGTCAACCTGGCCTTTGTCGACGTCACTGGGCTCGAGAGTGTTCAGGCTGACCGTCTTGAGGACCTGAAGGCCCACCTCCACCGCGCCCTGCAGTCCGTGTCGATCGACGGGGCCTCGGCCTCGCATCTGGCGGGCGGCGCCTACGCCCTGCTCCGTCGCGACGACGATACGGCGGCCGTCGAGGAAGCAATCCATAATGTCGCGGCCCTCGAGGGCCTCGACGTCGGCGCCGATGTGCGCCAGGTCAATCTCACCAGCGGCGTGGACCGCCACGCCACCCTGCGGGCCATGCGGCACGCGCTCGAGGTCTGCATCACCAACGGCGCGCTCGAGGCCCCCGACGTGACCTTCCACAAGACGCTGGACCGGACGCTTGTCCAGATGGACAGCTTCCGCACCATGGTAAAGACGCGCGACTTTGCCCTGCACTATCAGCCGATCGTCGACCTGCGAACCGGTGCCGTTCATCATTTCGAGGCCCTCGCCCGCATTCCCGGCGCCAAGGGTCCCGAGAGCACCATTCGCCTGGCCGAAACCCTCGCCCTCATCGACAGTTTCGATCTTGCCGTGGCCGAAAAGGCCGTCCGGCAGTTGAAGCAGCCCGGCTATGGTCTGACCCATATCGCCGTGAACGTCTCGGCCGGTTCGCTGGACTCCGATACCTATGGCGAGGCCCTCATGCGGCTGTCGGGGAACGATCCCGACATCCGCCGCCGTCTCAGCCTCGAGATCACCGAGACCGCCAGCATCGCTGACCTGGAAGGGGCCCGGCGCCGCCTCGCCCGCATCCGCAAGGCCGGATTCAAAGTCTTCCTCGACGACTTCGGCGTCGGGGCCTCCTGCTTCGACTATCTGCACCACCTGACCGTCGACGGGGTCAAGATCGACGGCGCCTTCGTCATGCGCGCCTGCGAGGACGAAAAGTCCCGCACCCTGATCCGCCACCTTGTCGAGATGTGCGCGGGCCTGAACCTCAAGACCGTGGCCGAGCGGGTCGAGACGGGCCAGGTGGCCGAGCTTATGGTCGGCCTCGGCGTCGATCTCGGCCAGGGCTGGTTCTTCGGCAAGCCCGAACCACAGCCCCGGCTGGAACAGCCGGCCGCGCCCGCCGTCGCCCGGCGCCGCGGTGCCGTCGAATCCTGGGGCTGAGCCCTACCCGAGCCGGATCTCGCGCTCGATCCCGATCGCTTCAAGGAAATCCCGGTCGTGGGTGACGACCACGAGGGCGCCATCCCACGCCGCCAGCGCCGCCTCCACGGCTTCAATGGCGTCGAGATCCAGATGATTGGTGGGCTCATCCAGAACCAGCAGCTGCGGTGGTCGGGTTCCGGTCATGACGCAGGCCAGCGCGGCCCGCAGGCGCTCGCCGCCTGAAAGGGTGTCCACGCGTTTGTGCGCCTCGACATTGCGGAACAGGAAACGCGCCAGCGCCGCCTGGGCATCATTCAGCGTGCCGTCCGGGTTCAGCCTCTGCCAGGCCTCGATCAAGGTTTCGTCATCGCGCAGCAGGCCCGCGTGCTGATCCAGCAGGGCCAGCGGCACCGGGCAATCGACGGTCCCGGCTGACGGGGCGATACGGCCCGCAATCAGGTCCAGCAGGGTGGTCTTGCCTGAACCGTTGGGCCCGGTGATCGCCACCCGTTCGGGTCCGGTCAGCCTCAGATCGACGGGACCGACCCGGGGGCCCCGTTCGCCGTCAACCCTGACGCCGTGCAGGTTCAGCACCTGTCGTCCGGCGGCCAGCCCGGTCGGCGGCAAGGGCAGGGTCATGCGCCGCACCCGCTCGACCCGCTCGCGCGCCGCGATCAGGGTCTGTTCGGCCTCTGCCGCCTGACGGGCTGCAAGGCGGGCGTCATTCCCGGCGGAGTTCTCGGCTGTCTCTGCGCGGAAATCCCGCAGCATCTTGGGCATATCGCCCTTCATGCCCTTGCGCCGCCCCGCGCGATCCCGCCGGGCCTTGCCCTCGGCCCGGCGCTGGGCCTCAGCGGCCGTGCGGGCGACCTCGGTCTCCGCCACCGCCAGATCGTGCGCAGCGGCGGCGCGTTCGGCCGCCTTGCGCTCGGCATAGAGGTCGTAGTTGCCGCCATAGATCGTGGCCCCCAACGGCGACAGCTCGACGATCCGGTCCATGTGGCGCAGCAGGGCCCGGTCGTGACTGACCACCACCGCCCCGCCCGGCAAACGGGACAGGCGCTCAGCCACCAAAGCGGCCCGCGGCATCCAGATGGTTGGTCGGCTCATCCAGCAGGATCAGGTCCGCCCCGGCCAGCTCCAGCGCCGCCAGCTCCAGCCGCGTCCGCTCGCCGCCGCTCAGGGTCGCCACCTCGCGGTCCAGCGACAGCCCATCGAGTCCCACGGCGGCCAAGGTTTCGGCCAGTCGGGCGTCCAGCGTCCAGTCGGCCCCGGCCAGGTCGTCGGCCGTGCCCTCGCCCGCCAGGATGCGCGCCAGCCGCGCCTGCGCCGCCTCGACACCCAGCACGGCGGTCACGCTCTGGCCCTGTGCGACACTGGCGTCCTGCCGCAGACGGGCGATCGTGCCATTGCGCGCGACATGGCCCTCGCCCGGCGCGTGCTCCCCCGCGATCAGGTCAAGCAGGGTCGTCTTGCCGGTGCCATTGCGACCGACGATGCCGGTGCGCTCGCGCCCCAGCGACAGGGTCAGATTATTGAAGAGGGTGCGACCGTCAGGCGTCCGGGCGGCGACGCCGCTGAGCGTCACGAACGCGGATGGGGACGGGTTTCGGGCGAGGCTGGAGCGAGACATAGGCGACCACGAGGGCGACGAGGGAAAGGGCGAAACCGATTTCCACAGCGCTGATCATGATCGTCTGGCCTCCAAAACTACTCACGCGAAGAGACGAGAATGGGGTCAAACGGCTAGCCGCGCAAGTCGCATTCGCCGCACAAAGCCATCAGAGGCCCGGCCGCCCCCTCGAAAGTTCACTGAATGTTCTTGCTGTATCCCGCGATTCAGTGCCCATATAGCGGCGGCACGCCGGACCCGTCCGGCCCTCTCTGCGTTCCCGGACAGGCATGATCGAGAAACACGACTTCATCCGTGTGCGCGGCGCACGCGAGCACAATCTCAAGGGCGTCGATGTCGACATTCCGCGCGGCCAGCTGGTGGTCATGACCGGGCTGTCGGGCTCGGGCAAGTCCTCGCTGGCGTTCGACACCATCTATGCCGAGGGCCAGCGGCGCTATGTCGAGAGCCTGTCGGCCTATGCGCGCCAGTTCCTGGAGCTGATGGGCAAGCCCGACGTCGACCTGATCGAGGGCCTGTCGCCGGCCATCTCCATCGAACAGAAGACCACGTCAAAGAACCCGCGCTCGACGGTCGGGACCGTCACCGAGATACACGACTATATGCGCCTGCTGTGGGCCCGCGTCGGGGTTCCCTATTCGCCGGCGACGGGACTGCCCATCGAAAGCCAGACCGTCAGCCAGATGGTCGACAAGCTGACGGCCCTGCCCGAGGGCGAGCGCATCCTGCTGCTCGCGCCCGTGGTGCGCGACCGCAAGGGTGAGTACCGCAGGGAAATCGCCGAATGGCAGCGGCTGGGCTATCAGCGGCTGAAGATCGACGGGGAGTTCTATCCCATCGAGGATGCGCCGGTCCTCGACAAGAAGTTCAAGCACGACATCGATGTCGTGGTCGACCGGCTGATCACCAAGGACGGGCTGGAAGGCCGCTATGCCGACAGCCTGCAGACCGCGCTGAAACTGACCGACGGCATCGCGGTCGCCGAATGGGCCAGCGTCGCCGAGGGCGAGACCGAACCCCGCCGCATCATCTTCTCCGAGCGGTTCGCCTGCCCGGTCTCGGGGTTCACGATCAGCGAGATCGAGCCGCGCCTGTTCTCGTTCAACAGCCCGACCGGTGCCTGTCCGTCTTGCGACGGCCTGGGCGTCAAGCTGGCCTTCGATGCGGGGCTGGTGGTGCCGGATGGCGACAAGACCCTGCACAAGGGCGCGGTGGCGCCGTGGTCGCGCGGGCCCTCGCCCCTCTACACCCAGACGCTGCAGGCGCTGGCCCGCCACTATGGCTTCTCGATGGACAAGGCCTGGCGGGACCTGCCGCAGCAGGCGCGCGACGTCATCCTCGGTGGCACAGGCAAGGAGAAGATCAAATTCGTCTATGACGACAACGCCCGCAAATACGAGGTCTCGAAACCTTTCGAGGGCGTGCTGCCGAACCTTGAGCGTCGCTGGCGCGAGACCGACAGCGCCTGGGTGCGCGAGGAGCTGGGCCGCTATCAGTCGGAGACCCCGTGCGAGTCCTGCGGCGGCAAGCGGCTGAAGCCCGAGGCCCTGTCGGTCAAGATCA
>CAYNDG010000094.1:5151-6624 GCA_964395805.1 uncultured Brevundimonas sp. | reverse complement strand
GGCACATAAAGGAGACGCGACGCCAGATAGAGGTGCGCGCCCCATACGGTCAGGGGCCCGGTCTTGTCGGCTACGACCGCCATCAACACGGCAGCGATAAACAGCGGCATGGTCTCGAGCAGATTGTCCTGCGCCCGCTTCAGCCGTCCAGCCAGCTTGCCGGGAGGCGGCGGATTGCCGTCACGCGGTCCGGCGTTCCACTTGCCGCCCAGCTCGGCGGTGCGCGCGGCGCCCGCAGCCAGGATCTGCACCAGCGCCAGCACCAGTGTGGCGGCCACAACGATAAACTCAGGCGTCATATCCATGGCCGAAACCCTCCCTAGCCCTGCCGATAGTTGGGCGCTTCGCGTGTAATCATCACGTCATGGACGTGACTCTCCCGCAGGCCCGCATTGGTGATCCGCACGAACCGGGCGCGCTTTTGATACTCATCTATGGTGGCCGCCCCGACATAGCCCATGGCGGCGCGCAGCCCCCCGACCATCTGGTGAATGACCGGCGAGATCGGCCCCTTGTACGGCGTCTGCCCCTCAATGCCCTCGGGCACCAGCTTCTCGGAGGAGACTTCCTTCTGGAAGTAACGGTCCGCCGACCCCCGGGCCATGGCCCCCACCGAGCCCATGCCGCGATACGACTTGTAGGACCGGCCCTGATACAGGAACACCTCGCCGGGGCTTTCGTCGGTTCCGGCGAACATCGAGCCCATCATGGCGACGCTCGCCCCGGCCGCTATAGCCTTGGCCAGGTCGCCCGAATATTTGATCCCGCCGTCGGCGATCACCGGCACGCCGCTGTCGCGGGCCGCGCGGGCGGCGTCCATGACGGCGGTCAGCTGGGGTACGCCGACACCGGCCACGATGCGGGTGGTGCAGATACTGCCCGGCCCGATACCGACTTTGACCGCATCGGCCCCGGCACCGATCAGCGCGCGCGTCGCGTCATAGGTGGCCACATTGCCAGCCACGATCTGAACCCGGTTGGTCTCGCGCTTGATGCGTTCCACCGCCCGCGACACCTGTACCGAATGGCCGTGCGCCGTGTCGATGACGATCACGTCGACCCCCGCATCCGCCAGCGCCAGCGACCGCTCATAGCCGGCATCGCCGACCGTCGAGGCCGCGCCGACCAGCAGCCGCCCCTGTTCATCCTTGGCCGCATGGGGGTGGGCCTGGGCCTTTTCGATGTCCTTCATGGTGATCAGGCCGGTGGCGCGCATGTCGCCGTCCACCACGATCACCCGTTCGATCTTGCGCTCGCGCAGGATGGCGATGGCCTCGTCACGCCCGGCCCCTTCGGGCACGGTGTAGAGCGGCTCGCGCGTCATCAGCTCGGCGGCCTTGCGATCGGGCGAGGTATCGAACCGCATGTCGCGGTTGGTCAGCATGCCGACCAGGCGGCCCGTCTCGCGGTCCACCACCGGAAAGCCCGAGATCTTCTTGCGGGCGCCGCTCTCCCGCGCCGCGCCCAGCGTCG
>CAYNDG010000094.1:0-5131 GCA_964395805.1 uncultured Brevundimonas sp. | reverse complement strand
ATTGATGACCATGCCGCTCTCATAGCGTTTGACCACCCGGACCTGTTCGGCCTGCTCCTCGACCGTCAGATTGCGGTGCAGCACGCCCAGCCCGCCAGCCTGGGCCATGGCGATCGCCAGCCGACTTTCGGTGACCGTGTCCATGGCCGAGGACACAAGCGGAATGTTCAGCTTCAGGCTGCGGGTCAGTCGCGTCGAGACGTCCGTCTCGGCGGGCATGACCTCTGACTTGCCAGGTTCAAGCAAAACATCATCGAAGGTCAGGCCTTCGCGTATCTCCATAGGGGAGTCTCCGTTTTGCGGGCCGCGTATAGCGGTGCGCTCCCCGACTCGGCAAGGGGCAATCGCGTCGGACCGGCGGATTGCTACCCCCCCCCGCATCACCGCTTGCATCGCAGCTTGCATCGCGGCTTATGGCGACGATAGAATTTATCTCATTGCAACCGCTGTTGATCCCAACCATTTTCGGCAGCGATGGTGCGACTGATCCTCAACACGGCGCGCAGCCTGGCGCTCAAGATCGCCAGCTATGGCGTGATGCACCTCGTCGTGGCCATTCTGGTCGCCTTCGCCCTGACGCGCGACTGGCGGCTGGCTCTGGCTGTAGGCCTGGTCGAGCCCTTCTTCCAGACGATCGCCTATTCCATCCACGACCGGGTCTGGCACCGGATCGAGCGCCGCAAGCGCCTGACCGGGTTCGAGGAAACCGCGGAAGCCTTCACCGCCCGCCTCGAGCTGATGGACGCGCGCGAACAGGCCCGGTCGCACGGGCATGCGGGCCACAGCCATGCCCTGCCCGCATCGTTCCGCCAGATTGCCATCAAGACCCTGACCTATGGGGTGATGCATTTCGCCGTGGCCGTGGCGGTGGCCTATGCCATCACGCGTGACATCGGCATCGCCCTGGCGATCGGCATGGTCGAGCCTCTGGTCCAGACCCTGTTCTTCACCGCCCATGACCGCATCTGGTCCCGGATCGAGGCCCGCAGGGCGCGCAAGGCCCGCGACCTATCGCCGGCCTAGGGCCACCAGATAGACTTCGGAACTGTCCTTGCGGCTGGACGCGGGCTTGACGTATTTCACCTCGCGGAAGCCCGCCCTCAGCTCGGCCAGCACACCGCCCGCGTCCCCGCCCTGAAAATTCTTGGTCACAAAATGCCCCCCGGGTTTCAGCGTGCGCAGGGCGAATTCGGCGGCACTCTCGATCAGGGCCACGATCTTCAAATGGTCGGTCTTGCGATGCCCGATCGTATTGTGCGCCATGTCCGACAGCACGACGTCCGGCGCCCCGCCCAGGGCCTCGATCAACTGCCGGTCGACCCCGGGGTGGGTGAAGTCCGCCTGGATCAGCTCGGCGCCCGGGATCGGTTCAATCATCAGCAGGTCCACCCCGACAACCGCGGTCGCCCCACGCGCCAGTGCCACCTGCACCCATCCGCCCGGCGCTGCGCCCAGATCGATCACGCGCGACCCCGGCTTGATCAGATGAAACCGGTCGTCGATCTCCATCAGCTTGAAGGCGGCCCGGCTGCGCCAGCCCTCGGCCCGCGCCCGCTCCGACCACTTGTCCGCCAGTTGCCGCTTGATCCACTGCTGGCTGGACATGGACTTGTCGTCCGCCGTCTTCATCTTCGTGCCCATGCCCCGGCCTGCCGCTGTACCCTTGGTCGGCGGTCGCACCATCCGGCGTCGCGGGGCGGGGTTTTCTTCGTCGGTCATGGTTCCCGACATAGCGCCCCGCGCGTTGAGCCGCTATGACCCCGCCACGACAAAAGGAGCCCGCATGACTGCACAGACACTCACCTTCACCCTCGACACCGGAAATGATACCGGCGGCGACGTCGTCATTCGGCTGCGTCCCGACCTGGCGCCCGGCCATGTCGCCCGCATCACGGAGCTGGCGCAGGAAGGATTCTACGACGGGGTGGTCTTCCACCGCGTCATCCCCGGCTTCATGGCCCAGGGCGGTGATCCGACGGGCACCGGCACCTCGGGTTCGAACAAGCCGAACCTCAAGGCCGAGTTCTCGTCCGAGCCTCACGTGCGGGGTGTCTGCTCGATGGCTCGCACCAATGACCCGAACAGCGCCAACAGCCAGTTCTTCATCTGCTTCGATGACGCCACCTTCCTCGACCGCCAGTACACGGTCTGGGGCGTGGTCGAGTCGGGCATGGAACACGTCGATGCCCTGCCCAAGGGCGAGCCTCCCCGTAATCCGGGCAAGATCGTCAAGGCGACGGTCAGCTAGATCGCGTCCGCCGATCCGGGCGGGGTGACGTCAGTCCCCCGCCCACCAGCGAAAGCCCACCGCCTGCGGCGCCCCCCGGCCCAGGGTGAGCGTGCCGTTCAATACCGCGCCCTCGGCCCCCAGATTGCGTCGGGCGGTGGCCAGGGCGTCGTCGTTCAGTTGCGCATCCAGTTGCACGATGCCGATTTCCTCAGACACCCCGACAAAGCGCAGCAGGCCGTTCTCGACGCTGTAGAAGCGCGGCAGCACCCGCACGCGGCCGGTGTGAATCTCGCCCAGCTCGGTCTCGACCGTGGGGCTCGACTCATCGACGAATTCCAGCATGACCGGGGCGAACCGCCCCTCTCGCGTGCCGGACTCCCAGGCGGAAAAGTCCTCGGTCCGGCCCATGAAGACATGGTCCAGCCGCCAGCTCCCCTGCCGCACCTCGGTGGTCGGCATGTAGAAGCCCGACACATCGTCCGCGATGTCGTTGGAGAACCCCTCGGGCAGATTGGCTGTATCAACCGATGCACCGGTGTCCGGGGCACTCGCCGGCTCCAGCGGCGGCTCGCAACCCGCCAGCATCAAAGCCGCCATACCGCAGCCCGCAAGGGCGATCCGTCGGAACATCATCGGCATCAACTCCTGATCTACCGGTTCATACCGCTGTCGAGCGCACGGAAGGACCGGATCGACAGGTCGGTCGCGCTCTGGAACACGGCGGGCGTGATCCGCTCGGCGTCATCGCTGGGCTTGTGATAGTCCGGGTGGAAGTCGACGCCCAGATACAGGAAGGGCACCCCCGCCGCATGGAAGGCGCCATGGTCCGAGGCGCTGACCCAGTTGTCGGAGCCCGTATCCTGCGGCGTATCCTTGCCAAAAGCCAGAGATACGCGGCCGACCGGCCCGATCCCCTCCAGCAAAGGGCGCAGGGTCGGGTGCTGGTAGGTGCCCGTCACCCACAGATGCCCGTCGGTTTCCGCCCGCGCCGTCATGTCAAAGTTCAGGTTCAGCGCGATCGCCTCCAGCGGGAACGGCGGCGCCTCGACGAAGTGCTTCGCGCCCAGCAGGCCGCGCTCTTCGCCGTCAAAGGCGACGAACAGCACGCTGTGCTCCGGCGGATTGCGCTTCAGCTCTTCGGCAAGGGCCAGCATGGTCGCCACGCCGGACGCATTGTCGTCGGCCCCGTTGTAAATCTGGCCGCCGTACATGCCGACGTGGTCGTAGTGGGCCGTCACGACGATGTAGCGATTGCCCACCCGCGTGCCCGGGATCAGGCCCAGAATGTTGACGCCATTGAAGGTCTTGCGTCCCTCATGCGACCGCCCCTCCGCTGTGAACGGCTGCAGCCGGCCCATGGGCGGCGGCGCAATACCGATCTGCTCAAAGCGTGAGACGATATAGTTCCGCGCCCGCTCGCCGCCCGGCGTGCCCGTTCCGCGGCCCTCCATGTCGTCCGCCGACAGAGTCACCAGATCGGCCCACAGCTGGGACGAGACGACCGGATCAGGGGCCCCGCCCGTATCCGGCATACCCGGTACACAGGCCGACAGGGCTGCGGCGGCGAAAAGGGCCACCACGCGATACGCGGATTTCGACAGACGACGCATGGATCCTCCGGATAACACTCAGCGCGACCCTAGACGTCGCCGCGCACCCCGTCAGATTAACTTCCTGTCATCGGCGGTGGGAAGCCACGCCGACGATGCTAGACAGGGGCGAGCAGATTCCCCGGACCTGACCATGACCGATGCCGCCCCCGCTGTAGAGACCCTGACCCTCGATCAGGCCCGCACGGAGCTGGACCGCCTGTCGGCCGAACTGGCCCGCCACGACGCCCTCTATTTCGCCGAGGACGCGCCCGAGGTCACCGACGCCGACTATGACGCGCTGAAGCACCGTGCGCTGGCGATCGAGACCCGCTTTCCCGAACTGACCACCGCCGACAGCCCCTCGACCCGCGTGGGCGCCGCCCCGTCCGGCACCTTTGCGGCCGTGCGCCACGGCGTGCCCATGCTGTCGCTCGACAATGCGTTTGACGAGGGCGACATCACCGACTTCGTGGCCCGGGTCCGGCGGTTCCTCGCCCTCGATGCCGCCACGCCCATGGCCTTCATCGCCGAGCCCAAGATCGACGGTCTGTCGGCCAACCTGCGCTACGAAAAGGCCCGGCTGGTCGTCGGCGCGACCCGGGGTGACGGCCGCGAGGGCGAAGACGTAACCGCCAATCTGCGCACCCTCGCCGACATTCCCGACCAGTTGTCCGGCAGCGGCTGGCCCGACGTGATCGAGGTCCGGGGCGAGGTCTATACCCCCACCGACGCCTTCCTCGCCTTCAATGCCGAGGCCGAGGCGGCGGGCCGCCGCACCTATGCCAACCCCCGCAATTTCGCCGCCGGCTCCCTGCGCCAGAAGGACCCGGCCATCACCGCCTCCCGGCCCTTGCGCTTCTTCGCCTATGGCTGGGGAGAGGTTTCCGACGACTTTGCCGAAACCCAGAGCGATGCCATCGACCGGCTGGCCGGCTGGGGCTTTCCCGTCAACGACCGGCGCCGCGTGGTCGAGGACGCCGCCGGCCTGCTCGACATCTATCGCGGCCTCGACACCGACCGCGCCCGGCTGGGCTATGACATCGACGGCGTGGTCTACAAGGTCGACCGGCTGGATTGGCAGAAGCGCCTCGGCTTCATCGCCCGCAGCCCGCGCTGGGCCATCGCCCACAAATTCGCCGCCGAACAGGCGCGCACGATCCTGAATGCCATTGACATCCAGGTCGGTCGCACCGGCTCCCTGACCCCGGTCGCGCGCCTGACCCCCGTTACCGTCGGCGGTGTCGTTGTGTCCAACGCCACCTTGCACAATGAGGACGAGATCGCCCGCAAGCACGTCCGCATCGGCGAC
>CAYNDG010000093.1:2557-6803 GCA_964395805.1 uncultured Brevundimonas sp. | reverse complement strand
TTCGTAATGCGGGGGTCAGGTGTTCGAGTCACCTAGGCGGCACCACGTCCTTTCATGATTACAACGCCCCGCATCGTCGCGCTTCTCGTCACCCTGGCCTTCGTCGGGCTGATCGCGCTGGGCGCGCGGGCGGATGTGACAGTGCCGGGGTCACCGGTGCCGCAGTCGTTGCAGACGCTGGCGGTGCTGGCCGCCGGGCTGGCGCTTGGGCCGAGGTGGGGACTGGCGGCGGGGCTGATTTATCTGGCGGCGGGGGCGCTGGGCCTGCCCGTGTTCGCGGGCGGGAGCTCGGGCCTCGCGGCGCTTTCCGGGCCCACGGCCGGCTATCTGGTGGGCTTTCCGCTGGCGGCGTTTCTGGTCGGGGCAGGCAGCCGGGACCTCGGCCCCCGCCCGGTGTGGCGAACAGTGCTGGGCGTGCTCGGCCTCGGACTGGCCGGTCATCTGTTGATTCTGACCCTCGGCTGGGCCGGGCTGGCGCTCCGGATTGATCCGGCCGAGGCTTTGTCGGCGGGCGTTACGCCCTTCCTGTGGGGGATGGCGGTCAAGTCGGCAGCGCTGTCGCTGATCGCGCCGCTCCTGACGACCCTGCGAGACCGCTTGAACATATAAGCATATCTTTATATGTCTGGCGGCCTATCCCTGGTGTCCATGGCCGCGCGGAGTTCGCCCTTGTCCCGTACCTCCTTCCATTTCACCTCGGAGAGCGTTTCCGAGGGACACCCCGACAAGGTCTCGGACCGGATCTCGGACACCATCGTCGACCTGTTCCTGTCCCGGGATCCCGAGGCGCGCGTGGCGTGCGAGACCCTGACCACCACCAACCGGGTCGTGCTGGCCGGGGAAATCCGCGGCAAGGGCATCTGGGAGAATGGCGGCTGGGCGCCGGGGATCGAGGCCGAGATCGAAAGGGTGGTCCGCGAGGCCGTGCGCGACATCGGCTACGAGCAGGACGGTTTCCACTGGGAGACGCTGACCTTTTCCAACTATCTGCACGGCCAGTCAGCCGACATCGCCGTCGGCGTCGATGCCACGGACACCAAGGACGAGGGCGCGGGCGACCAGGGCATCATGTTCGGCTATGCCTCGAACGAGACGCCCGAGCTGATGCCGGCCACCCTGGCCTACAGCCACCGCATCCTGCGGCGACTGGCCGAGCTTCGCCACGGCGGTGAAAGGCGGCTGGAGCCGGACGCAAAGAGCCAGGTCACCCTGTTCTACGAAGACGGCAAGCCGGTCCGTGCGACCTCGATCGTGGTGTCGACCCAGCACGCCCGGGGGATGAGCCAGGCGGACGTCGCCGCCCTGGTCAAGCCGGTGGTCGAGGAGGTCCTGCCCGCGGGCTTCATCACCCGTGAAACGGTCTGGCACATCAATCCGACCGGCGTTTTCGAGATCGGCGGACCGGACGGCGATTCCGGCCTGACCGGGCGCAAGATCATCGTCGATACCTATGGCGGGGCCGCCCCGCACGGCGGCGGGGCGTTTTCGGGCAAGGATCCGACCAAGGTTGACCGCTCGGCGGCCTATGCCTGTCGCTATCTGGCCAAGAATGTCGTGGCCGCGGGTCTGGCCGACCGTTGCACCATCCAGCTCAGCTATGCCATCGGCGTGGCCGAGCCCCAGTCGATTCACGTCGACCTGCACGGCACGGGCCGGATTTCCGAAGAGGTGCTGGAGCGCGAACTGCCGGCGCTGATCGGCGGTGCCACCCCGCGCGCCATTCGCAAGCATCTGGGCCTCAACAAGCCCATCTATGCCCGCACCGCTGCCTATGGCCATTTCGGCCGCGAGCCCGAGGCCGACGGCGGCTTCAGCTGGGAGAAGACCGATCTGGTGGAACAGCTGAGGGCGCTGGTCTGAAGGAAGTGAGTAGTGAGTGGTGAGTCGTCAGTAGTGGGCGGTGACAGCCGATAGGGCGCTGGCGCACTCCGGTTCGCCCCCCTCCTGCTCACGACTCACTACTCACCACTCACGCTTCACCCTATACCCCTGCCATGTCCGACCCCTCTTCCCACGGCCCGATCCGCAGCTTTGGCCGCATCAAATCGCGCGCGCTGAAGCCGCGCCAGGCGGCGCTGTTCGACACCCTTTTGCCGGCGGTCGCCCTGCCGGACCCGGCCGGGGGTCCGCTGGACCCGAAGGCGCTCATGCCGGGCGCGAAACAGGTCTGGCTGGAGATCGGCTTTGGCGGCGGCGAGCATCTGGCGGGGCAGGCGGCACGCCACCCCGACACGCTGATGATCGGCTGCGAGCCCTTCCTGAACGGCGTCGGCTCGGCCCTGCGTCACATCGAGGAGGGCGGGCTGAAGAATGTCCGCATCCATGCCGACGACGCCCGCGCGGTGCTGGCCGCCCTGCCGGACGCCTCGGTCGATCATGTGCTGATCCTGTTCCCGGACCCCTGGCCCAAGGCGCGCCACGCCAAGCGGCGTCTGGTCCAGACCGATGTGGCCGCAGAGCTGGCCCGCATCCTGAAGCCGGGCGGGCGCCTGCGCTTCGTCACCGACTGGAAGGCCTATGCCGACTGGGCGCTGGCGCGGTTTCTGGAAACGCCGGGCCTGGTCTGGATGGCGGACGCGGCCGACGACTGGCGGATTGCCCCGCCGGACCACATCCGGACGCGTTATGAGGACAAGCGTTTGGGCGATACCGAGCCGGTCTTCCTGCTCTTCGAGCGACGGGCGGCACCCGCAGCCTGACGCTCGGCAAAGGCGTGGATGAAGGCATACTGGCTGTCCATCTCGGGCACGGTGCGACCGCGCGCGGCCCCGACCCGGAGAACGGCTTCATCCGGGTGCAGGCCGCCGGCCACCAGCAGGCAACAGGCCAGCGTCGGCGCCCGGCCCAGACCGGCATTGCAGTGGATAACCATCCGCTCGCCCGCTTCCAGACGCTTGCGCAGCCGCTTCACCAGACGATCGAACGCCGCCACGTCCGGCGGGATGTCGTGGTCCGGGACCGGAAGATTGTCGAAGGCGACGCCGTGCGCCTTGCAGACCCGCGCCTCGTCAGCGATCTCCAGCCGCTCGGCCTCGTCTGCCTCCAGCAGGGTCACGACCCGGTCGACATAGCCCAACTGGGCCGACAGCACGGGCTCCATGGCCTCCCCGCCCGGGGGGCGGCGCGACACGCCGAGGCTGCCGGGCGTGTCCTGCGGTATCCAGTGAATCTCCATGAAGGGGCGTCTAGGCGAGCCTGCGGAAAATGCAATCATCCCGAAGGGGCTGACAAGACGGTGCGGGGACGCTATAGGGCGGGCCACATCGTTAGACCGGCGTCAAACGGCGTCGTGATCAAGCGGCGGCCCTGAGACGGTCGGCCGCTTTTTTGTTGGAGCAGACCCCGCGTGCGCGCCAGGACCGCCGAAGACCGCGCCCTGATCGAGATGATCGACCCCATAGCCGAGACCCTCGGCCTGGCGGTGGTGCGCGTGCGTCTGATGGGCGGCACCCTGCGTCGTCGCCTGCAGGTCATGGCGGAGCGCCCCTCGGACAACGATATCTCGGTCGAGGAGTGCGCCCGGCTGAGCCGCGCCATCTCGGAAGTCTTCGACGCCGCCGATCCGATCGCCGGGGAATATCTGCTGGAGGTCTCCTCGCCCGGGATCGACCGGCCGCTGACCCGCCTGTCCGACTTTGACCTGTTCGAGGGCTATGAGGCGCGGCTGGAGACCGATCGCATGATCGAGGGCCGCAAGCGCTTCAAGGGCGCCCTTGCGGGCACCGAGGACACCAATGTCTGTATCGACCTCGAGGGCGAGGACGACACAGCCCTGATCCCCTTTGACTGGCTGGTGGATGCCAAGCTGGTCCTGACTGATGAGCTGATGAAGGCGGGGGCCGAAAGGCGCGCCGCCCGATCGGCTTCCGATACCGACACCAACCCCGACGACCCCGAGGACTGATCCATGGCCGTGACCGGCGTTTCTGCCAACCGACTCGAACTGCTCCAGATCGCCAGTTCTGTGGCGCAGGAGAAGAATATCGATCGCGAGATCGTCATCGAGGCGATCGAGGAGGCCATCCAGAAGGGGGCCAAGTCGCGCTATGGCGCCCACCACGACATCCGCGCCCGCCTGGACAGCAAGACCGGTGAACTTTCGCTGACACGCCACGTCACCGTGGTCGCCGACGACTGGCAGCCCGAGGACGAGCTGGAAGAGTTCAACGACTCGGCCATGGTGCGGCTCAAGGACGCCCTGAAGCGCGATCCGGACGCTGTCGTCGGCAAGGAATATGTCGAGGAG
>CAYNDG010000093.1:2247-2512 GCA_964395805.1 uncultured Brevundimonas sp. | reverse complement strand
CATGGGGAAGGTCCGCGACGCCGAGCGCGCCAACCAGTACGAAGAGTTCAAGGACCGCGTCGGCGAGATCGTCAACGGCACCGTCAAGCGGGTCGAATACGGCAATACCATCGTCGACCTGGGCCGGGGCGAGGGCATCATGCGCCGCAATGACTCGATCCCGCGCGAGCTCTTCAACATCGGCGATCGCATCCGCACCTACATCTATGACGTCCGGCCGGAGGCCAAGGGTCCGCAGGTCATGCTGTCGCGCGCCCATCCGGGC
>CAYNDG010000093.1:0-2157 GCA_964395805.1 uncultured Brevundimonas sp. | reverse complement strand
GAACGACAGCTCGATCGACCCCGTCGGCGCCTGCGTCGGTATGCGCGGGTCGCGGGTGCAGGCGGTGGTGGCCGAGCTGCAGGGCGAGAAGATCGACATCATTCAGTGGAACCCGGACGAGCCGACCTTCATCGTCAACGCCCTGGCCCCGGCGGAAGTGTCCAAGGTCGTGCTCGACGAGGAGGCTGATCGCGTCGAGGTGGTGGTGCCGGACGAACAACTGTCGCTGGCCATCGGCCGCCGCGGCCAGAATGTGCGCCTCGCCTCGCAGCTGACCGGCTGGCAGATCGACATCATCACCGAGACCCAGGATTCGGAGCGGCGTCAGCGCGAGTTCGCCGAGCGCACCACCCTGTTCCAGGAAGCGCTGGACGTGGACGAGGTGATCGCCCAGCTGCTGGTCACCGAAGGCTTTGCCACCATCGAGGATCTGGCCTTCGTCGAGGCCTATGAGATCTCGGATATCGAGGGCTTTGACGAGGAGACGGCCGAGGAACTGCAGGCCCGCGCGCGGGACTTCCTGGACCGTCAGGCCGCCGAGCAGGACGCGAAGCGCAAGGCGCTGGGCGTCGAGGACGGGGTGCTGGACGTACCGGGCGTGACCCTGCCGATGGCCGTTGCCCTGGGCGAGGCCGGCGTGAAAACGGTCGAGGACCTGGCCGATCTGGCCACGGATGAAATCCGCGGCGGCTATGAGATGAAGAACGGCGAGCGGGTCAAGCTGACCGGCGTGCTGGAGAGCTTCAACCTGGCGCAGGAGGAGGCCGAAATGCTGATCCTGCAGGCTCGCGTGGCGGCCGGATGGATCGACGCCTCGGAACTTCCGCAGCCGGAGCCGGAGCCGGAATATGCACCCGCCGAAGGCGAGTTCGGGGACGAGGCCTATGATGCGGACTCAGTATTCTCGACGCCGGCCGGTGACGGGGATCCGGTAGAGGATGTCGAGGGTGACGCCCTCGACACCGTCGACGCCGACCTCGACGACCGCGACGCGTGATGGGAGACCGGACCGTCCATGGGGCTCGCCGAAGCACAGGCTGAACGGGAACGCCGCGATCTGGTCACGCGCCAGGTCATGGACGAGTCTGACCTGATCCGCTTCGTCGTGGCCCCGGACGGTCAGGTCGTGCCCGATCTGGCGCGGCGCCTGCCGGGCCGCGGGATGTGGGTGGCCGCCAACCGGGCCTCGGTCACGGCAGCCGCAAAGGGCCTGTTTTCCAGGGCCGCAAAGGCGGCCGTCCAGGCGTCTCCTGCGCTCGCGGATCAGGTCGAGAGCCTGTTGGCGCGGCGCTGCCTGGAACAACTGGGGCTTGCCCGGCGCGAGGGCGTGCTTATCTCGGGTTTCGAGAAATCGGCCGCCGCCATCCGGGGCGGCCGCGCCGCCTGGTTGATCGAGGCCGCCGACGGCGCCCGGGACGGCCGACAGCGGCTGACGGCCCTGATGCGGCACGCGCCCCGCCCCGTCGGGCTGTGCGGCGCGTTCGGGGCGGAAGAATTGAGTTTGGCCCTGGGGCTGGAAAATGCGATACACAGCGTGCTGCTTGCAGGCGGACGCGCGGATCGCTGGACCCTTGAGGTCAACAGATTGGCGGGTTTTCGTCCGCTTCATCCGCGGGAGTGGGATCGGGCCGGGCCCGGCCACACCTCCGGGGACGGACCGAACGACCCTTGTGACGATGGGCTCCCTGGCGGGCCCGGGCAGGCTGTGGACGGGCAGGGTTCCGACTCCTGAAGGGGAGGCGGGGCGCGCTCGCCCTTTTGTGTTTGATACGTGGCGTCGGGATTGTCCCGGCGTCCAGACGAAGCGACCGGATGACCGACGAGAACGACAAGACCCAGGACGGCAAGACGACCGAGACCTCCAGCGCCACGGGCACGGGCAATGCGAGCTCGGGCGCCGCGACCCCGCAAACGGGACCGCGCGCACCGCTGAGCCTGAAGCCGCGCGCGACGGGCTCCGTCTCGACCGGCACGGTCCGCCAGAGCTTCAGCCATGGCCGCAGCAAGACGGTCGTGGTCGAGACCAAACGTCGCGCCGGCGCCCCGATCCAGCCCCGCACCCAGGGCTTTGACGTGGCCGGCCGTCGGCCCACCCCCGCGCGCGCCGAGGCTCCCGCGCCCGCCAGGAACGCCATCGTCTCGCCGGTCTGTGCAGCG
>CAYNDG010000092.1:0-6841 GCA_964395805.1 uncultured Brevundimonas sp. | reverse complement strand
CCGGCAACCAGGGCTGCGGCCGCGCCGGCCAGCAGCCCCGGCCACAGGAACAGGAAGCCCGCCTCGGGCAGCAGGGCCTGCGCCAGCGTGCCCAGCGCGAGCACCAGACCGATCAGGCCCAGCCAGCGGGGCCAGGGGCTGGCCGCTGGTGGGACGGCGGGGATTGCGGCGATGAGGGCCAGGCCCGTCATCCCCGCGCTCACCGGGCTCCAGCCACCGACCAGCTGTACCGCAAGACCCGTCAGGGCCACCGTGCCCATCCACACCAGTCGCCACCGATCCACGACGCCGGCCAGAAACACCAGCCCCACGCCCAGAAGCGCCAGGCCTGTGGCCGCTTCCATCCACGGCAGCCGCTCCAGCAGACGGTAGTAGACGTCGGGCGACTCCGCTCGCTGCAGCATCGGCCCGGCGGCCAGCCGGACGGTCTGGGCCAGGACGAAGGCGCCTGCGGTAAAGGCCAGCCCGTCGACTGCGCCCCGCAGCAGGCCGGCGAGAGCCGTGCGGCTCCTGAAGGCGGCAAAGGTCAGCAGGGCCAGCGCCAGTATGACCAGCCCCCAGCCGAGGGGCGCGGCCATCACGACCACCGTCTTGCCGAACACATCGGCATAGACCCGGTCCGGGCCGGCGGGCGGCAGGGTCTCTGCGCGCAGCAGCCGGTCGGTCACTTCCAGCGCCTGCGAGCCGATATGTTGCAGGCTGCCCCTGTCCAGGGCCTCCGGCGTCGAGGACGGGCGGTGGTACTGCTCGGCCCGCCCGATGAAGGCGAAGTTCAGCCCCGCCAGCCCGCGGTCGCGCGGGACGGAGAAGTCCGTGTCGTTCTGCATCAGCCGATAGACGGCTACAGCGAGGGAGTTGCTGGTCACCCCGCCGTCCACATGGGGTGCTGCCCCGGCCAGTACGCCGACGCTGCCGGCATTGCCGGGGCCCGTTTCGAACATCATGGCGCGCCCGCCACCGCCACGCGCCTCCAGATTGACGACAAAGCCGATCCGGGCCCGGTCGGGATAGTCGCCGAAGAAGACACGGGCACCGTCCAGCCCCAGCTCTTCCGCATCGGTGATCAGGACGATCAGGGTGCGTTCTGTCGGTCCCCGCGCCCGGATCGCCCGTACGGCCTCGAGAATGGCGGCGACGCCGGTCGCGTCATCCGCCGCCCCGGGTGAGTCCGGCACGCTGTCATAGTGGGCCATCAGCACCACAGGCTCGGCCGTCGGGTCACGACCCCGCAGGTGACCCACCAGATTGTAGACGCGATAGCCGGCCGCCTCGGGTGACAGGCCCCAGCGTTCCATCCGCCGGATCGAACCGGGAGAAAGGGGGCCCTCCATGACCACGGGGTCCAAGCCGAGCGCCTGCATCCGGCCCAGCAGCCAGGCCCGGGCCGCGGCGTGCTCGGGCGTGCCGGGGGGGCGGGGCGTCCGGGCCAGCTGTTCGACATCGGCAAAGGCCCGGTCGGCCGAGAACACCCGGGCCTCGGCCGAGGTGGGCAGGGGCGGGGGCGTGCGGGTCAGGAGGGCGGCCAGCCCCGTGCCGAGCACCAGCACCAGCAGGAAGGCGAGACCGAGAGCCGGCCGCCCTGTGCGGGCCTGTCTGCGCGAATGCGGAAGCGGTGCCGACATACTGATCCCCTCACCGAGCAAGCGTCCGATCCTATCGCGGCTCACCGGCGGGGGTAAGTCCGGATCAGGCGGCGTGCTTGAGGAATCCCGGCGACTTGACGTGCAGGCCCTTCCGTCCGGCGACCGGCCGGAAGGCAAGGCTGTCGCCATTCATGCTCTCCTCCGGGCCGAGGAACAGACAGCCGTCATCGACAAGACACTGCTCCAGGCCTTCCAGTACCAGAGCACGCGCTGCCGGCTCCATATCGGTCAGGACATACCGGCAGAAGATGACGTCGAAGCGGTCATGGCCGGAGCCCGCCGGGGCCGGATCGACCAGATTGCGGCGGTCGAAGCGAACGGTCCGCTTGAGCCGGTCTGCGGCAGTCCAGAGCTCGCCCTGCGGCTGGAACCACCGCACCATGGATGCCGCCGACAGGCCGCGCTGGATTTCGAACCCCGTATAGGCGCCCTGCTGGGCCTTCTCGAGGGCGATGCGGTTAAGGTCGCTGCCCAGAACCTCGACCTCCAGATCAAGGTCCAGCGCGGTCATGGCGAGTGACCAGGCCTCCTGACCTGTCGAGCATCCCGCCGACCAGAGGCGAAGCGTGCGGCCCTGCCGAGCCTTGGCCAGGGCCGGCAGAAGCTCCTGCTCCATGACCCGGAATGCGCTGCGATCCCGGCGGAACCAGGTCTCGCCATTCAGCTGGGACTCGATGACGTCCCAGGCCAGGCTGGCCACCGGCTTGCTCCAGAGGGAGGCCAGCATGGCGTCGACGCTGTCAAAGCCTGCCCGCCGCACCACCGGCCCCAGCCGGTGTTCGGCCAGATTCAGCCGGTCCCGCCGAAGCCGGTTGCCGGTGCGCGTTGCGACCAGCGCCTGCAATCTGTCGAAGTCTTCTGGGCTCATGGCGGCTTCTGGTGGCGGGGCGGCGGCCTCAGACGGCGCCGACCTCGGCGAATTTGGCGTGCAGGATTTCTCCGTCGAAAGGCTTCATCACATAGTCGTCCGCCCCGGCAGCCAGGGCTTCCGTAATCCGCTCCACAGCGGTCTCAATGGTACAGAACAGGACCTTGGGCCGATCGCCGTCCGGCAGGGCCCGGAGCCGTCGCAGAAAGGTCAGTCCGTCCATCACGGGCATGTTCCAGTCCAGCAGGACGACGTCAGGCATGGCACCGCCGCAGAAGGCGAGCGCCTCGGCCCCGTCCGCGGCCTCGTCGACGTCAAAGCCCAGGGCCTCGACGATGCGACGCGACACCTTGCGGATGATGCGGCTGTCATCGACGATCAGACACAGTCTGGAGCTCAAGGTCGAATTCCGTTCGGGTTCTTGGGGCTGCGGGGCTCCATAATCGCAAGCCGCCGGTTAACGAGGTGTTGGTGAGCGGTGTTAAGCCCTCTTAAGCCTGCGAAGGTCGGGGTAGGCGCACCACAATGTCCACCCGGCCCTCGTCGGTCGACACCTGGAGGGTGCCGCCCTGACCGCGCACCGACCGCCATAGCCAGTGCGGCTGGATCCATTGCCCGGGCAGACCGTCGGTCAGTCCGGATCCGGACAGACCCTCGATCGCTTCGGGCTTCAGACGGGCCCGCGGGCCTTCGGAAACGCCGGACAGGATCAGTTCCCCGTCGCCCTGCCGGGCTGCGAGCCGGGCTGTGCCTCCGGTCGGCAGGGCCGCCACCGCCACATAGGCCAGATTGACCAGGATACGGGCATGGGGCTTGGCATACTCACCGGCCGGGACCTGCCAGTCGATGGCGGCGCGTCCGCCCCCCAGAAGGTCTGTCACCGTCGCTTTCAGCTCATCGTCCGAGAAGTTCTGGTTCGATGTGGCCGCCCCATAGGCCACGCGCGCAAAGCGGACCAGCGCCACGAGCTTTGCAGCGCTCTGCTGCATCAGGTCCAGCGCATCCGCGTGCATGTCGGCCGAGCCCGGATCGGTCATCAGGTCCAGCGCCGAGGTCATGGCCCCGGCCGGACTGATGAAGTCGTGGCAGAGTTTGGCGACGATCTGGGTGGCCAGCTCCGTCTCGTCGTGGTCGAGGCTTGTCCCCGGGGCAGTGTCAGGAACGGGGGCGAAGGCGGGGGACATCATGAAAGGCAGGGCTCCGGCAACAGCTGGGTCGAGGCTGACCTGATTTGCGGGTTCGGGAAACTGTCGGGATCGTCTATCAGGCCCGGATGCATGATTCCCTGACGCCTGATTTCGAAAGCGGCCAGCTTGTCGAAGTGCTCGCCGACCTTGCCGAGGCGGCCTCTGCCGTGATCCTGCCCCACTGGCGGGCCGGCACCGAAGTCCTGACGAAGGCTGATGACAGCCCGGTCACCCTGGCGGACCGTGAAGCCGAAACGCTGATCCTGCAGAGGCTGGCCACGCTTTATCCCGCCGTGTCCGCCGTGGCCGAGGAGGCCTGCGAGGCCGACGGGCGGCCCGCCGAGGCCGCAGATTGCTTCTGGCTGATCGATCCTCTCGACGGCACCCGCGGCTTTGTCAGGGGCGGCGAAAGCTTCAGCGTCAACATCGCCCTGGTCGATCAGGCGCGGGTGGTGGCGGGTGTCGTGTCCGCCCCGGCCACCGGCCTGACCTGGGCGGGCGACCGCTCGGGGGCACGGCGTCGTCGTTTCGGCGAGCCTTGGCAACCGATCCGGGTCCGCGACCGGCCGGATCAGGCCCACGCCCTGCTGAGCCACAGTCTTACGGATGACGAGGCCGACAAGCTGGCGGCCCGCTACGGCTGCGGCAGCTGGACCGGGATGGATTCCTCGCTGAAATTCTGCCTGATCGCCGAGGGCCGGTTTGACGTCTATCCGCGCACGGGGCCGACCTCCGAATGGGACACGGCGGCCGGACAGGCGGTTCTGGAGGCCGCTGGCGGCCGGGTTCTGGGGCCCGACGGGGCCCCGCTGACCTACGCCAAGGCCGGCTTCATGAATGGGCCGTTCGTGGCCATGGGCGGCTAGACCCGCTCGGGAATCTGACGCAGCACCTGATCGGCCCGGTCGGCGATCATTTCGGCACCTTCGTCCCGAGCCGCCGCCGCGGCCTCGACCAGCACCAGACGGACCGGCCCGGCGGGTCGGTCAAGCAGACGGCCCTTGGCAAGGGCGATGCGGGCGAGGCCGATCTGGTCGACCGCCCAGGCCACGGGACGCGGTCGGTCGGAGGCCAGTCGCGACCGGAGGCGGGCGGCCAGCCGGTCAAGGGCCAGAATGTCGCCGAGGGCCTCCGCTTCCATCACGGATGCGTCCAGTCTCGCATCCGCCAGGGCCAGCCCCGCCAGCGTGCGGGTCTCGACCAGCGCGTCGCGGACAAGGCGTTCGCCGGCATCGAGCGGGCACGCGCCGCCGGCCAGGGAGGCGCAACGCGCGAGGCTGACAACGGCCCAGTCCATCGGGCTGTGGTCCGCCGTGAATTGGTCGCAGGCGGCATCGAACAGGGCCCGGCCCTGCTCATGGGCCTCGGGGCTTTCCGCGAGGGCCGCCAGGGCCGACAGGCCTGCGCCACAAAGGGCGAGGGCGCGGGCCCGGGTCAATGGACGGCGCTCTGAGGGGCAATCATCGACCAGGGCGCGGAGATCCCGGCCAGCCTGATCCAGCAGACGGGCGTCGCGGCGTTCGATTCCGCAAAGCAGGGCGAGGGCGGCCCGGTCGAGGCGCACGGCGTCGAGCGCAGGTCCAGACCGTCGCGAAAGGTCATGGATCGCCTGGTCGAGGAAGGCCAGGGCTTCGAGCCCGTCGCCGTCCTGCGTGCGGGACTGTCGTGCCCGGACACGGGCATGCAGGGCTCCCAGCCGGACCTTGAGGCTTGACCGTGCGGTCTGATGCTCGAGTCCGTCAATCAGGCTGAGGGCGCGGGCCAGCGACTCGGGGCCTCCGTAGAGGTCGAAGCTCAGGACCATGGTCTCGGCGAGGCCCATGACGGCTTCAGCCCGGTCGTCATTGCCCTGGGCGGCCTTCCGCGCGTCGAGGGCGGTCAGGCGGGCCTGTTGCAGGCTGTCCGCAGCCCCCGAACGACGGGCATGTTCGCGCCACAGGCTGGAAGCGAGAAGCCACGCCTGCACCGGACGCGCACACCCCGCCCGCCCGGCATCCACGGTCTGGCGACGGGCCTCGCCGCGCAGCACCTCGACGTCGATGACTTCCAGCCAGCCGAGATCCTGGTCGGCCTGATGTCCGTCAAACAGCCGCTTGAGGTCTCGCCCGAACTCGAACATGGGCCACGCTCCGATCGTCCCGTCACGGGACGTTTCCCGCACTTCAGCGTCTCTGAAAGCAAACGCGGGGCCGCCGCCCCGGTTCAGCCATCGCAAGGTCCGCGTGTCACAGGCCGAGGGCGTCGATCATCTCACCGACCAGAACGTCGGAAATGTTCAGAAATTCCTGGATCTCCCGGACCACGTGGTTCCGGGTCACCCCGCCGTCGGTGATGACGTAGCGCTCGATTGAAACGGCGTCGTCAAAGATGATGACCTTGGCGATGCTGTATTGGCGGTTGAAGGTGTTGGCCAGCGTTTCCAGGGTCGGCCGTTGCTCGGGGGAATAGCCCCAGCTGGCCATGATCGACAGACCAAGGCAGCCCTCCGGCTGGCCCGCGGCATCGCAGACGCGCTGTTCGATGGTGATCCTGAAGCCGTCGGCGACGACGATGTTGAACACACCGGGCTGGACCTGTTTGAGTTCCTCATATCCCTGGGCCGCCAGCAGGGTCTGCAGGTCGGCATGGGTCAGGGCATAGTAGACGTCTTCCGTGCCGCGGCGGCTGTCCTGGGCTGCGGCCGGAAGAGCCATGCCGAGGCTGATGGCGGCAAGTGCGGACGCTACGACATAACGCATGGGATTCCCCTTCATCTCCGGTGCTGGACTGATCCTAGACTCAACCCGAAGGCGATGACCAGATGACGCGAGATGACAGGGTGATCGCGGGAGGACAGGGACCTTCGCTTGTGCCCGGGGGATCGCGCCCGGCCTGACGGACTAGCCCCGCTCGCGGGTCTTCAGGAAGCGAATCCGGGGGAAGCGCTCGCCGACATAGCCAGTCTCCCAGCTGGACTTGGCCAGGAATACGGGATTCTGGTCGATGTCGATGGCCATCTGCGGGCGGTATTTGCCGGTGAAGTCCTCGACGTCGGCCTTGCCGGCGCCCTCGGCCGGGGCGATCCAGCGGGCCTCGGCATAGGGCGACGGCTCGAAGATCACGTCCAGACCGTATTCCTCGCCCAGGCGGTCGGCCATGACCTC
>CAYNDG010000091.1:0-6881 GCA_964395805.1 uncultured Brevundimonas sp. | reverse complement strand
CACCATGAGCCCCTATGAAGTGACCATGCCCGGCGGCTCGGTCGAGCACTGGAATGAGGAGGCCGGCGCGGTGTGGCTGAAACGGCTGCGCCAGCAGTGGCCAAAGTCCGCCTGGCTGAATCCGGTGCCCGAGCGCTACTGGTCCTATACGCCGTCGGTCGGCCTGATCCGCGAAGTGATGGAGCACCAGATGTTCCCGCTCACGCTGGACGGACTGGAGCGGGCCATGCGATCCTTGGCGCGCTAGGGAGGCGAACTCGCGGAGGCTGCCATGCTCGGTGCTCTTGTTCTCGGCCTGATCCTTCAGGATCCCCTGCCCCAGTGGGCCAAGGACGATCCCTACGCCTGGGAACGCGCCCGCTGCCATCCGCAGGTGCGCGGCGAGACGCCGCTTGAGGCGTGCCAACTCACCGTGCGTCGTCAGCTTGCCGCCGAAATGGGCGATGGCCTGCCCGAGGCGTTGCGCCCAACCACGGCGCTGGAGGCCTGTGCCCGCGCCCGGGCCGACGCCAATTTCGCGGTCCAGTGCGACCAGCCCCGCGAGGTTCGTGGCCCGGCTGCACCGCAACTCGCTGACCGCGGGCGGTGCGACACGCGGCCCCGCGCACGACCCGATGGCGGCGTCGTCTGGGAGGAGGTGTGCGATCGTCCCGGCGGACAGGATCGCGACGACGGGCTCCGCATCAACGTCAACGGGCGGAATTGAAAAAGGCCGCCGTCTTGCGACAGCGGCCTTGCTTCGGTCGGCGATAGATCAGGCGATCAGTTCTTGATGTCTTCCTTGACGTCGCCGACGGTCTTCTGGACCTTGCCCTCGACCTGATCAGCCTTGCCTTCCGCTTGCAGCTTGTGATTGCCGGTCATGTCGCCCGCGGCATCCTTGACGTTGCCCATGGCTTCCTTGGCGCGGCCTTCAACCTGATCCTTGTTCATTGTCGTCTCCTGGGAGGGGCGGACCCGTCGTCTGCCCGGATACAGACCCAACCGACGGCTGCCGCAATCGTTCCCCGGATCACAGGGTTGTGCGAGTGCGCATCCAGACGGCAACGGCCCAGGCGTGGGCCTCGTGCCTCAGCTCCACCAGAGCCTCGGCGGGGTCCAGCCAGACCAGCTCGTGATCGTCCTCGACCTTGCCCGAGGGGGCCGACTCCAGCAGGCGAAGGGTCCAGAACCCGCCTGTATTGTTCACCCTGCGGCCGTCTGACTTGTCAACGAACTGCCCCGCCTCGGTCAGCCGGACCCCTGCGGCCACGACCAGCCCCGTCTCCTCACGGAACTCCCTGACCACGGCCTCGGCTTCTGTCTCGGCCCCGTCCAAGGCCCCTCCCGGCAGATCGAGATAGCTGTTGGCACCCCGGTCAATCCGGACGCAGGCAAGGCGTCCGTCAACCGCCAGAAGGCCGAACGCGGTGGGTCGAAGTGCATAGGCCCCTTCCGGCCGGGCGGTGCCAAACTGCAGCATCGGTCAGCCTAGAGGTCGAAGGCGAGCTGGGCCCGCACGCCCTTGTGGGCATCGTCAAACCGCACGGCGGAACGCAGCCCTCCGGCCATGGCGGCGACGATCTTGGACCCGAGACCCGTGCCTTTCGGACCGCTGCTCTGGTCGCCCAGACCCGGTCCGTCGTCCTCAACGGTCAGCAGGGCCCGGCCCTCCCCCTGGGCCTTGAGATGAATCCGGATTTCACCGCCCTGACCGGGTTCGTAGGCGTATTTGACGGCATTGGTGACCAGCTCGGTGACGATCACGCCGAGCGAGACGGCCTGGTCGGTGCCGACGTTCATCGGGTCTGCATCCAGTTTCAGGTCCGGCGCACTGTCTTCTCGCCCCAGCGAGACGGCCAGCTCCGCGATCAGACTCTGCAGATACTCATGCATGGCCACCTGGGCCATATCGCCCGAGGTGTAGAGCCGACGATGCACATGGGCGACGGCCTCGATACGGGCCTGGGCCTCGCGCAGGGCGCTCCGCGCATCCCCATCCTGCAACTGGCGCATCTGCAGGGAGATGAAGCTGGATACCAGCTGCAGCGAGTTTCCGACCCGGTGGTTCACCTCGCGCAACATGGCCTCGGCCCGGTCGCGCGCGAGACGCACCTCTTCCTGGGCAATCTCGTGCTCGCGCTGCAGTCGGCGGCGATGGTGGGCATCTTCGATCGCCGATCGCAGCAGGGCGGTAAAGTCTTCCGAGACGTCCTTGATCACATAGTCAGCAGCCCCGGCCCGGAGCGCAGCAACCGCGATCCGCCCTTCCTGGGCGCCGGTCACATAGACCACCGGGGGCGGGTTCTCGAGCGCCAGAATGTCCGGCAAGACATCGAGGCCGTCACGCTCGGGCATGTAGTGGTCGAGGGCGCAGACGTCGAAAACCTGCCCGCCGCGCAGGATGTCCAGCCCCGTCTCCCCGTCGGGAGCGCAGGTCACGACGAACCCCTGGCGGCCGAGCTCCTTCTCGACGAGCCGCGAGAGACCGCGATCGTCGTCGATATAGAGCAGGTGCAGGGGCGTGGTCAGGGGCTGCAAACGGGCCTCGGGCTAGTTGATTTCAGGGGCCTGGATCACAGACAGGAACAGGCCCAGCTGCCGGATCGCTTCCGAGAAGGACTCATACTCCACCGGCTTGGTGATGTAGACGTTGCAGCCCAGATCATAGCACCGCTGGATCTCGACCTTGTCGTCTGTGGTCGTCAGGATCACCACGGGGGCCCGGCGCAGACGCTCGTCCGCCTTGATCTTCTCCAGAATGTCGGTGCCCGACATATCCGGCAAATTGAGGTCGAGCAGGATCAGCAGCGGGCCGTTGTTCAGGACCTGTTCGCTGAACAGATGCTCGAGCGCGGAGGAGCCGTCGGCGAAATGCTCGATCTGGTTCGAGATGTTCGCCCGCCGGATGTTCTTCTCGATCAGCCGTGCATGGCCGTGATCGTCCTCGATCATCACGATCTTTACGGAGTGAGGCATGTCAGGGTCCCTTTTCTCGACTAGCCGGGGCGTTTCGGAAATTTGAGGATGAATGTCGAGCCTTCTCCGAGAGTCGACTCGACGGTGATGTCCCCGCCCATCCGGCGAATGCTGTTCTTTACGAAGGCGAGCCCGAGACCTTCACCGGGCTGATCCTGTTTGCCGGATCGACGGAAGAGCTCGAAAATCCGCTCATGGTCGCGATCCGAAATCCCGCGACCATTATCGATGATCCGGTACTCGACCGTGCGGTCGGGGAGGTCGAGGCCCTCGACCCGGATGCGCCCCGGACGATCCGGGGAGAGATATTTGACCGCATTGTCGATCAGATTACCGAACACCTGCTCCAGCGACAGGCGATCCCCGGTCATCCCGGGCAACTCGGACACCTCGATCTCCGCACCCACGCTTTCGGTCTGGTGGTTCACGCTGTCGGCGATCTTCTGCACCATGGCGGTCATGTCCACGGGCTCGGACGCCAGCACCCGGCGACCATCGCGGGACAGCTTCAATATGGCGTTGATCAGCCGGTCCATCTTCTCAGTGGAGGCGCGGATGAAGCCGATCGCTTCGGGCACATCCTCGCGTACCGCCAGCAGGGCCTCTCGTTCCACCAGGTCAGGGGCGGCCGTCTCTACGCGGGACATCTGACGGTCGACAATGCGGCCCGCCGTTTCAAGCTCTGACGTATAGCCCATCACATTGACCAGCGGGGCGCGCAGGTCGTGACTGACGATATAGGCGAAACGCTGGATCTCCTCATTGGCCCGGATCAGGTCCCCGGTGCGATCCCGCACCTCGTTTTCCAGGTTCGCATTGATCCGGTCGAGTTCCATCTGGGCCGTCTGCATCTGGCGCAGATACCGCATCACCATCCACCCGACGATGCCGGCCAGCATGAGGATAAGGATCCCCGCCAGGGCGTTGATTCCGACCGTCGCCGCGGCAGACCACTCTGACTGCTGACGAAGCGACGCCCAGCGCTCGGCCTCAACCCGGTCGATGGTCGCGATCTCTGCCCGCATCGCGTCCATCAGTTGCTTGCCGCGCCCACTCCGGACGATGTCGATTGCGTCGCCGACCCGCTGCGCCCGCCCGAGCGCAACGGTCGCTTCCATAATGCCGATCCGTTCACGGGCCATCTCGCGCAGACGGTCAACCCGGGCCCGCATCTGCGCATCGCCCTCCGTGAGGTCGTCCAGCGCCTGCATCAGGCCGGGCAGATCCCGGATCGCCTCATCGTGGATCGTCAGGAGTTCGGGGCTGCCGGTCAGGAGAAAGCCGCGCTGCCCCGTCTCGGCGTCGACCAGCCGAACCAGCAGATCCCGGGCCGCAGTCTGGACCCTGTGGCTGCGATCGACCGTCTCATTGAACTCAGCGGTGCGCCCCAGCATGAAAAAGGTCGCGAGATTTACAATCAGCAGCAGCACGAAGGCCAGTGACGTCAGGCCCAGCAGCGACCGTCCCAGTCCCCCCGTACGCAGGAACCGGCTGAAGGTGAGCAGATTTTCGCGGACGTTCCATTCCATCAGCGGGCAGGTTTAACCGGCCCCGGGGGCAAGTCCAGTCGCGTCTGGGGTGAAACCTTCGACGTTCCCGCGATTTACGGTTAGCATGGGGTGAACACTCGGCACTGAAGGGGGCGTCATGGTCTGGTGGTGGTGGATTATCCCGGCGATCGTCGGCGCAGCAGGCGTGATCTTTCTGCTGAGCGGTCTGGCGTCCTTCTTCCGGGGCAAATTCCTCAGCGGAGGGCTTGGGGCGATCGGCGGGGGCGGTCTTGCCGCGGCCGGAGCCATCGCGGCCCTTCTGGGCATGAACGTCCAGACCTATGCGCGCCTCACCCATGAGCGACCGGTTGCCACAATCCAGGTTCGCCAGCTCGGACCGCAGTATTTCGAGGCCACCGTCATCCAGCCGGCACCCCAGGGGTCCGACACGCCGGTCTCGGCGACCTATCCCTTGCACGGCGATGAATGGCGGATCGAGGCCCAGGTCCTGCGCTGGAAGCCCTGGGCGACCGTCCTCGGTCTGGATACCCAGTACCGTCTTGACCGTCTTTCGGGTCGCTATCAGTCGATCCAGCAGGAGCGTGAAGACATTCGCAGCGTCCACGACCTGACCGGCGGTGACCAGCCGGGCGTCGTGCCCTGGCGGCTCAGCGCCTGGGACATGGCGCGGAAATATCGGCGCTACGTCGACGCCGTGGACACCCTGTATGGCGGCGGCGCCTATATGCCGATGGCCGACGGCGCCGAGTATGAGGTCTGGATCACCCAATCGGGTCTCGTGGCGCGTCCGACCAATGAATCCGCCCGTCAGGCGTCTTCCGAAGGCTGGACCGAAGTCAACTGACCCCGCCTCAGACCTGCCCCAGCCTCAGACTTGACCCAGAGTCCGCAGGCGGGCGCGGGGATGGATTTCGTTCTGGCTCATCACCACGGTCTGGCCACGGAAGCGTTCGATGATCGAGCGGACGTAGGGCCGGACCTGCGGGCCGGTCAGCAGTACGGCCGTCTCACCCGACATGGCGGCGCGTTCAAACACGTCCCGCACAGCCCGGATGAAGTCCTGCAGGCGCGAGGGTGCCATGGCCAGCTGCTTGTCCTCGCCCTGCCCCACCAGACTTTCGGCAAAGGCCTGCTCCCACTCCGGCGACAGGGTGACGATCGGCAGGGCCCCGTCGTCGCCCTTGTGCTGCCAGCACAGCTGGCGGGCGAGCCGCGTCCGAACGTGCTCCACCAGGATCGTCACCGAACTGGTGTGCGGCGCAGCCTCGGCCAGTCCCTCGAGAATCGCGGGCAGGTCGCGGATCGAGACTTTCTCCTTCAGCAGGGACTGCAGCACGCGCTGAAGCGTGGTCACCGTCACCGAGCCGGGGATCAGGTCCTCGACCAGCTTCTTCTCCTCGCCCTCCAGACCGTTCAGCAGCTTCTGCACCTCGGCATAGGACAGCAGCTCGGCCATGTTCTCCTTGAGGATTTCTGTCAGGTGGGTGGTCAATACGGTCGACGGGTCGACCACCGTGTAGCCGCGGAAAGTCGCCTCCTCGCGCAGGGACTCGTCGATCCAGGTCGCGGGCAAGCCGAAGGCCGGCTCCTTGGTATGCTCGCCCGGCAGCTCGACCTGACGACCGGCAGGGTCCATGGCCAGCAGCTGCCCCAGACGCACCTCGCCGGTTCCGGCCTCCATCTCCTTGATGCGAATGGCGTAGCCCTGCGTGCCGAGGCGCATGTTGTCGAGGATGCGGACGGCCGGCATCACAAAGCCGAACTCCTGGGCCAGCGACCGGCGCAGGGCCCGCACCTGGTCGGTCAGACGGCGTCCCTCCAGCTCGTTGATCAGCGCCAGCAGGGAATAGCCCAGCTCGATCTTCACCTCATCGATGTTGAGTGCCGTTGAAATGGGCTCTTCGACATCTTCTCGAGGCTTGGCCGATTCGGGCGTCTCGACCGCTACCGGTTTCAGCCTCGCCCGGCCCAGTCGCCAGGCCATGAAGCCCGCCCCGGCCGCGAGCGCCGCAAAGGGCAGGATCGGCATGCCGGGGATCAGTCCGATCAGGGCCGAGGCTGCAGCCACCATGCCGAGGCTGATGGGGTTGGTGGCCAGCTGGCTGACCAGGGCCTTGTCGGCAGACCCCTCAACCCCGGCCTTCGACACCAGGAAGCCTGCGGCGATCGAGATGATGATGGCGGGGACCTGGGTGACCAGACCGTCGCCAATGGTCAGCTGTACATAGGCGGTGGCGGCATCGCCCATCGGCATGCCGTGCTGCAGCGTCCCGATCAGGATCCCGCCCAGCACATTGATGAAGACAATGATCAGACCGGCGACGGCATCGCCGCGCACGAATTTCGAGGCACCGTCCATGGCGCCGAAAAAGGTCGATTCCTGTTCCAGCTCCTTGCGGCGGGTCTTGGCCT
>CAYNDG010000090.1:3788-6884 GCA_964395805.1 uncultured Brevundimonas sp. | reverse complement strand
CGAACTGGGCCTCAGGATCGCCGCCAAGCCCGACAGCCAGGACATCTGTTTCGTCCCGTCCGGCGACTACCGGACGCTGATCGACCGCCTGCGGCCGCAGGGGCGCGAAGCCGGCGAGATTGTGCATATGGATGGCCGCGTCCTCGGGACCCACTCCGGCATCACCGACTACACCATCGGCCAACGGCGCGGGCTGAACGTGGCCGTGGGCGATCCCCTGTTCGTCATCCGCCTTGAGCCCGAAACCCGTCGGGTCATCGTCGGCCCCCGCGAAGCCCTGCTGACCGGCTCCCTGACGCTGGAGGAAACCAACTGGCTCGGCGACGAGGACGACGTCGAGACGGCCGCGACTGCCGGTCGTCCGGTGCTGGCCCGCGTGCGGTCGACCCGTCCCCCCCTGCCCGCCCGCCTGTTCCGCGACGGCGATGCGGTCGGCGTGGCCTTCGACGAGGGTGAAGAGGGCGTGTCTCCCGGCCAGGCCTGCGCGCTTTACGACCCGGCCGACCCGGATCGCCTGCTGGGCGGCGGTTTCATCGCGAGCACGACGCCGGTTGTCTGATCCTCTTGATCTGGCGCATCGGCGGGGGCTGCCGGCCGAGTGGCTGGGGCTTCGGGATCGCTTTCCGCGCAGCCGGTGGAGCGAGGCCGGGCTGAACCCCGTGGCAGCCCACTGGCTGCAGATGCACGCCGGCTTTCGCAACCACGGCGATCATATGACGGCGCTGACCCGCGTCTTCCGGGCTGGCCCGGGTGATCCCCGCGCCCTGCATGCCCGTCTGATCCCGGCGCTGCAGGCCTTTCTCCAGCACCTTGACGGCCATCACCGGGTCGAGAGCGGCCACTATTTCCCGATCTTTCGCCAGATCGAGCCGGACATCGCCGCGGGCATTGACCTTCTGGACCGCGATCATGATGCGGTGCATGCCCACCTGCACGCCCTGTTCGAGGCCGGGCGGGGATTTCATATGGCGGTGGCGGGCAATGCACCGGATGCGGCCTCGCGGGCCCACCGGCTGGCCGATGCGCTCGATGAAGCCCTGCCCTCGCTGACGCGCCATCTCGACGACGAGGAAGACATCGTCATCCCCCTCATCGCCCTCAAGGGCGAAGCGATCGGCGAGGGAGCGCCCTAGGCCGCCTCGTCCTTCGGCAGCACATCGGCGACCGTCGGCCGGTCGGCGTGGAAGTCGATCTCGATGTCCCGACGTTTGACGATCTCCCCACAGCAGGAACAGGCCAGCCGCGGCGACAGCTCCGAACCGCAGGTCCTGTGGGTAAAGGTCACGCCGGAATCGGCCTCGCCATACAGGTGCTTGGAGCCCCAGCCATGCATGGTCAGCAGAACGTCCGACAGATCCTTGCCCTTCGCGGTCAGCACATATTCGTTGCGCGGGGGGCGCTCCGAATAGGGGCGAATCTCCAGCACCCCATGCTGCACAAGCAGCTTGAGCCGGGCCGCCAGCACATTGCGCGCCAGCCCCAGACGCTCCTGCCACTGCTCGAAACGGCTCACCCCCTGAAAGGCATCCCGGATCACCAGCAGGGTCCAGGGGTCGCCGATCACCTCGAGCGTGGCGGCGATTGAGCAGCTTTGTCTGGAGTAGTCTGCGGTGCGTCCCATGCGGGAAAAGTGACGCCACGGCAGGCTGAATGCAAGTGGGTTGTTATTCTGGACCCTTTGCCTATGATCCGACGTCCGTCCTTTTTCGCAATGCACTGCCCGCTGTGCCGCCACCGATGACCGTGCCGACCCCCGTCCAGACACTCGACCAGGCCCTCGCCCTGCGCCCCGGAGATGGCTCCGACAGGCTTGCGTCCCTCACCGAGGATTTCTCGAACGCCCCGCTCGCCATGCCGCCTGACAAGGGGGCGCCCTTCGGGGGTCTGATGGCCGCCCTCGCCGTGCGGGCCATGCGCGAAGGCCTTGGGATCGTCCCGCCCCTGATGACGCTCACCGTTCAGTATCTCGCCGCAGCGCGCTTTGAGGACATCACCTTTTCGCCGGCGCTGGATCGGGGGGGCCGGTCGGTGGCCTATGCCTCGGTGCACGCCGGACAACCGGGTCGTGCCGCCCTGAGTGCCCTGGGCACCTTCGGCACCCTCGGTCAGGGCCCCGAGGTGCGCCCCCTTTCGCCCTCGCCGACTCCGTTCCACGAGCTGGACCCGACGCCGGTCGATCCCCGGCTTGCGCCCTGGTTCACCCGCTATATCGAGCATCGGTTCGATGGTGGGCCGAAGATCGGCGGCGGCTCACCACTGTCGGACCCGACTCTTCGGCTGTGGATGCGGACCACGGATCACAGGCCGCTGGACGAACTCAGCCTGTGCTTCCTGCTGGACGGCATCTTTCCCTCCTACATGACCGTGCTGCCCGTTCCACCTGTCCCGTCGGCCAGCGTCGACCTGCGCTATGACCTGATCGAGCCGGTGACACCGGACACCTCGCCCGACGGCTGGGCCATCTTCCAGTTTCGCACGCGCGACGTTTCCGGAGGCTGGGCCCTGGATGACGGCATCGCCTTTGCGCCGGACGGCCGACCGCTGGCCCTCGCCCGGCAGAGACGCAAGCTTTTCGGGCCGCGTCGCCCACCCGGCGGATGAACGCAGCTGCAAACAGACTTGCGTTGCAGCGCACAAAAGCCGATCTAGCCGTCAACCTGTTCTGTATTCGAGGGACCTCATCCCATGACCCAATCCAGTGATCCCGTCGTTATCGTCGCCTTCGCCCGCACCCCGATGGGCGGCTTCCAGGGCGCCCTGAGCGGCGTCAAGGCGACCGATCTGGGCGCCACCGCCGTCAAGGCTGCGGTCGAGCGCGCCGGCGTCAGCGCCGACAAGGTCGAGCAGATCTTCATGGGCTGCGTCCTGCCGGCGGGTCTGGGCCAGGCCCCGGCCCGTCAGGCCGCCATCGGCGCCGGTCTCGGCAAACATGTCGAGGCCACTACCGTCAACAAGATGTGCGGCTCGGGCATGCAGGCCGCCATCATGGCCCATGATGCGCTTCTGGCCGGCACCGCCGACATCATCGTTGCGGGCGGCATGGAGTCGATGACGGGCGCTCCTTACGTCATGAACAAGCACCGTGGCGGCGCCCGC
>CAYNDG010000090.1:0-3746 GCA_964395805.1 uncultured Brevundimonas sp. | reverse complement strand
TATATGGACGGCCTTGCGGACGCCTATACGCCCGGCAAGCTGATGGGCGCCTTCGCCGAAGACACTGCCGGCCAGTACCAGTTCACCCGCGAACAGCAGGATGAGTACGCCATCGAGTCCCTGCGCCGGGCCAATGCCGCGATCGAAAGCGGCGCCTTCAACGCCGAGATCACGCCCGTCGAGGTGACCAGCCGCAAGGGCACGGAGACCATCTCGACCGACGAACAGCCGGGCAAGGCCCGTCCCGAGAAGATCCCGACCCTGCGCCCGGCCTTCTCGAAGGACGGCACCATCACCGCTGCCAATGCCAGTTCCATCTCGGACGGCGCCGCCGCCCTCGTCATGACGCGCGAGAGCGTAGCCCGGGCCATGAACCTGCCGATCGTTGCCCGTGTCGTGGCCCACGCCGCCCACGCCCACGAGCCCGGCCTGTTCACCACCGCCCCGGTGCCCGCCATGCAGAAGGCGCTGAAGAAGGCCGGCTGGTCGGTCGAGGACGTCGACCTGTGGGAGGTCAATGAGGCCTTCGCCGTGGTGCCGATGATCGCCATGAAGGAAATGGGCATCGACCGCGACAGGCTGAACGTCAACGGCGGCGCCTGTGCCCTCGGCCACCCGATCGGGGCCTCGGGCGCGCGCATCCTGGCCACCCTGCTGGGCGCGCTGGAAGCACACGGCAAGACGAAGGGCGTGGCCTCGCTGTGCATCGGCGGCGGCGAGGGTGTCGCCATGGCCGTCGAGCGGGTCTGACCGACCGCATGCTGGACCGGCGACAGGCCCTGGGTTTCACGGCTCTGGGGCTGATGTCGCCCGGTCTGGCATTAGCCGACCAGCCGGAGTCCGACACCCTCCGCCTCTGGCCCGGTGATGCCCCCGGCGGTGAAGGCGTCACCGTCACGCCCGAGGTCGTCGAGCGCTCGACCGATCCGGCTTTTCACGATCGCATCGCAAAGCATACGCGCGATCCGTTGCTGACCGTCGTGCGGCCCGTGCAGCCCAATGGCGTGTCCATGCTGCTGATCCCCGGCGGAGGCTATCGCTGGGCCGTGGTCGACAAGGAGGGCATGGACTGCGCCCGGGTCTTCGCCGCCATGGGCTACACCTGCTACGTCCTGCGCTACCGCCTGCCCGCTGACGGCTGGGCGGCAGGACCGGATGCGCCTCTGCAGGACGCCCAACGCGCCCTGCGTCTGGTCCGCGCTCATGCCGCCAACGAAGGCCGGGCCGAGGATCGCACCGTGGTCCTGGGCGCATCCGCCGGAGGGCATCTGGCCGGTCTGCTGGGCGCGCGGCCCGACGCCACCTATGTCCCGGTCGATGCAGCAGACGCGTATTCCCTCCGGCCCGACGCCCTGATCCTGCTCTATCCGGTCGCCACCCTGGCCGACCCTCACGCCCATGCGGGATCACGCCGCGAACTGCTCGGCGAGAGTGCCTCGCCCGAACGGATCGCCGCCTACAGCCTTGAGCAGATGGACTGGACCGGCGCCGCCCCCACCTTCCTGCTGCACGCCATGGACGACACGGCTGTGCCGGTCGAAAATTCCCTGATGTTGTCCGCCACCCTGCGGCAGGCCCGGGTCCCGGTCGAGGTCCACCTGTTCGAGGAGGGCGGCCACGGCTTCGGCATCCGCCTGATCGAGGGCCGACCCGCCGCCGTCTGGCCCGATCTGGTGCAGGGATGGTTGGCACGATGCGGACTCTGAACGGTCTGTAATGTTCTGCGCCTTGCGCCCCCCTCCCCGACCGCTAAGGTCTCCGCTTCCTTGGGCCCGGTAAATCTTGTGGGATCATTCATGCGCATCCGAATTCTGGCCGCGGCCCTGGCCGTGTCCACCCTTGCCGCTGGTGCAGCGGTCGCCCAGGTCAGTGTCGGCGCCGTCGACCAGAGCCGCGGCACCTATGAGGACAAGTTCCGCCAGTTCGAGGGCGAGAGCTGGCCCAGCCCCAATGACTATCGCACCGCCTCGGGCGCGCCCGGCCATCGCTACTGGCAGCAGCAGGTCGACTATGTCATCGACGTGCGCCTCGACGAGGATGGGAAGGCCCTGACCGGCAGCCAGCGGGTCACCTATCACAACAATTCGCCCGACACCCTGACCTACCTCTGGATCCTGCTGGACCAGCAGGACATGGCCGAAGGGTCGATGGCGAGCGTGGCCTCGCCCAGCTCCAGTTCGGAGACCTATCAGTTCTTCGAGGCCCTCGGTTTTGAACGCGCGCAAACCTGGGCCGGTGGCTTCCGCAACATCACCGTCAGGGGCCCCGACGGCCGCCCGCTGAACGTCACCCAGGTGGATGCCCTGCTGCGCGTCGACCTGCCCCGTCCGCTCCGGCCCGGTGAGCGGATCAGCTTCGACATGACCTATGCCATGCCCTTTGCCGAAACCATGGTGATCGGCGCGCGCAGCGGCTACGAATGCTTCCCGGGCCCGACGCCCGCCGGCAACTGTATCTTCCAGGCCGCCCAGTGGTTCCCGCGCCTTGCGGCCTATTCCGACTATGAGGGCTGGCACACCCTGCCCTTCCTCGGCTCGGGCGAGTTCCCGCTGGAATTCGGCAACTATCAGGTCTCGATCACCGTCCCGGCCGACCATGTGGTCGCCGCCTCGGGCGAGTTGCAGAACAGCCGCGACGTGCTGACCCGCGAGCAGCAGGCCCGCATGGAGCAGGCCCGCAGCGCCACCGACGCGCCCGTCTATGTCGTCACCCCCGATGAGGCCGTCACCCGCGAGCAGGGCCGGTCGACCGACACCCGTACCTGGCGCTTCAAGGCCGATAATGTCCGCGATTTCGCCTGGGCCTCCTCGCGCGGCTTTGTCTGGGACGCCATGGCCGTCCGTCAGGATGAACCGGGCGCCGAATATCCCACGGTCATGGCCATGTCCTTCTACACCAAGGAGGCGCGGCCCATGTGGGATACCTATTCCACGCGCGCCGTGGCCCACGCCATTGACGTCTACGGCTCCTTCACCTTCCCCTACCCCTATCCGACGGCCCAGTCGGTCAACGGGCCGGTGGGCGGGATGGAGTACCCGATGATCACCTTCAACGGGGCCCGTCCGACGCGCGACGAGAACGGCAGTGTCATCAACGGCGACGCCACCAAATACGCCCTCGTCGATGTGATCATTCACGAGATCGGCCACATCTGGTTCCCGATGATCATCAACAGCGACGAGCGCCAGTGGACCTGGATGGACGAGGGCATCAACACCTTCCTCGAATATCAGGCGACCAAGCTGTGGGATCCGGACTTCCCGTCGCGGGGCGAGCCGCGCGACATCGTCCGCTTCATGACCTCGGACAATCAGGTCCCGCTGATGACCCGCTATGACACGGCGCTCAACGCCGGCAACGTGGGCTATCTGAAACCCGGCACCGCCCTCGTCGTGCTACGCGAGACGGTCATGGGCCGCGAGCTGTTCGACCGCGCCTTCCGCGAATATGCCCAACGCTGGAAGTTCAAGCGCGCCACCCCCTACGACTTCTTCCGCACCATGGAAGAAAGCTCGGGCATGGATCTCGACTGGTTCTGGCGCGGCTGGTTCTATTCGACCGACCACGTCGACATCTCGCTCGAAAACGTGGTCCAGGCCCGACTCGCCACGGCTGAGGACAACGAGCGCCCAGCCGGCGCACCGCCCGCCGCCGAGCCTGAGGCCGAGGTCGTCGTGCCCCCCGTCCCCCTGACCATCGCCAACAATGCCGGCATGCAGACAGTGATCGAGCGCCATCCGTCGATC
>CAYNDG010000089.1:0-6977 GCA_964395805.1 uncultured Brevundimonas sp. | reverse complement strand
GCAGTCGGGCAACCGGCTGCCTCAGCTTTCCGGACGATATCGCCAGCCTCAGGCCCGTCTTGCGGCTGGTTCAGGGGCCAGGACCGCTGTCGGCCCCAGGGCAGTTGCAGGGCTTCGTTGCTCGAGAGGTCCCCGGCTCAGCTTGAAAGCAGCGGGGCTTCCGATGCATCGTGATGGCCATGCCACTCTGTTTCGGTGATCCTGCCCCGACCTTCGCGACGCGCGGAGTCACAAATCCCCGTTACGTCTTCGACACGGCGGCAGGTCGCTATCTACTGCTTGCCCTGGTACCGGCAGGCCCGTCCGTAATCCGCGCGACCACCCTCATCGAGTCCCGGGGCGCCGCATTCAACGACGATCACGCCAGCGCCTTTGTCGTCATCGTCGGCAAGGACGAGGCCCATGGTGCGCGCGAGGATCGCATCCCCGGTCGACGCTTTCTGTTCGATGAGCACGCCAGCGTTGCGACCCTCTATGACGCTGTAGGGACAGAGCGTTGGTATCTGATCGATCCAGCGATGCACATCATGGCGGTGGCGGGGAGAGACCAGGCGGCCCGGCTCGTGGAGCAGATCGCCAGCCTCCCGCCACCCGGCCGGCACGGCGGTCCGGACGCCTCTGCGCCCGTGCTGTTGACACCCCGCATCTTTGAGCCGGCATTCTGTGAACAACTGATCGCTCATTATCGCCGGATCGGGGGCACACCATCCGGTTTTGTGCGCGAGGTGAACGGCGTCACCACTCTGATTACTGACGATGCGTACAAGCGCCGCGCGGACGTGATCGTAGAGAACGAAGCGCTTCAAAGGCAGGCGGTCGCTCGTCTCAACCGACGCCTGCTGCCCCAGATCCAGAAGGCGTTCAACTTCAAGGCCACGCGGATCGAACGCTATCTCATTGCCCGGTATGACGCCGAAACCGGCGGCTTCTTCCGCCCGCATCGCGATAACACAACCAGGGGCACCGCCCATCGGCGGTTTGCGGTCTCAATCAATCTGAACGAAGATTACGATGGCGGTGACCTGCGGTTTCCGGAGTTTGGACCGCGAACCTACCGCCCGCCTCCTGGCGGTGCCGTGGTCTTTTCCTGTTCCATACTGCACGAGGCTACAGTCGTGACCAAAGGCGAGCGTTTCGCCTTCCTGCCCTTTCTCTACGACGAGGCGGCCGCAGAAATCCGTCAGGCCAACCTGAAGTTTCTCGACCCGGCCTTGTCAACCTGATCCGGCCGATCAGGGCTCAGGCCCGCCAGCGGTCCAGACGTGTTCGGGCGCTGGCGGATGGTCCTCTCAGACTCGCTTCACCTGTCGTTGAAACGCGTCGCGAGCGTGCGACTGCCATTCAGGAAGGTGGCGTCGTCAGCCTGACAGGCCCCGGGGAGCATCACCTCGGCCCGGGATCGCAGGATGCGGCTCAGGATTTCCAGATCATTGACGACCTCGATCGGCGGACGGTCCAGCGCACCGAGAAGGGCACGTTTGATCCAGTCGCTCATGCCCGGATGCTGCAAGACAAAGGCAACCTGCGCCTCCACGGCTGAGGCAGTATCGGTGTCGTGCAAGGGGGTCTGGGCCATTCTGGAACCTCCTGGGGTTTCCGGGGACTCGAGCGGGGACATCGGCGGCGTGATCAGGCGGCCAGCCGGGGTCTCGTCCCGGTTGGCGTTGACGCGTCTACAGCGCTCCATTGCAGGCCGCCCCCATACCGCCAGGCCATGCGGCCCCGGTCGTCGAGGACAAAGAGATGCAGCCAGCCGTTGTCGAACAGGGACCGTACGCCCGGATGCCGCTCAAGGACGGCTGCCATGGCCTCACGCGGCGCCTCGATGCAGACAGACAGGCGTAGCGGCTCATGGACATGGCGCTCCCCGTCGTGAACCGACTGCCACGGCAGGCCCACACGCAAGGGGCCGCCGTTGCCTTCCACCACGCCGAGTCCGCCGGTGACGTTATGCAGAAGCTTGTTGCCCGCGCCGAAGACGTCCGGGGCAACCGTCGAGCCAAAGTATTGCAGGCTGATCCAGCTCGCGACGACGACGGGCGCGGTGAGGATCAGCTCGAGAACCCGGAACTCCTGGTCCCGCTTCCAGTCATAGTCGTGCAGGAAGGCGCGGCCGCCCAGATCCCGCCCCGCCGTCCGCGACCGCGGCGCAGCGATAAAGACACTGCAACCCGCAAGGGCCCACTCCGGTCGAGTTTCGGCCCAGTCAGAGGCGCGCCGGCTGATCGTGTCGGCCCGCGCACCTGGCAGCTTCAAAGCCCGCTCGCTTCTCGCCAGCAGGCCCGCCCTCTCCAGCCACCCGGCCGTGCGACGCAGGTCCTCCTCGTAGACGCTGGAGACCCGTTCGAGGTCAAAAAGCTCCACGTCGTCGGTCGTCGTGTTGTGCAGACCGGCGACGAAAAGAGTGTGGAACGGGATATCCATGCCCCGTGCCACGAGCGCCTTGCGGACCTCGCGGTCGTTGAGGAGTTGCGCCAGCAACCGGACGTTCACATCGCCCGGATAGCCCCCACACGCACCACAGTGCAGGGCGCTGGCGTGCGGATTGTTGACGACGTCGGCCCCGTGTCCCAGCAGAAGCACCAGCGGTGCAAAGTCCGTTGTCAGGGACATGGCCCGCAGAACGGTTTCCGCCATGGTGGCACGCGTATCGGCCGACAGGGATCCGTTGAGTACCGGGGCAGGCTCGCGCGGCACCGGCCCGGTCTTCAGCCCCAGCCCGTCGGCAACCAGCTTGCCGATATAGAGGGGGCCAGCCGCCTCCACGAACGCGAACGACGACACCGCCGCCAGCTTGAACCGGCCCCAGGCCCGCCGCGCCCGCGCCCGGATCCGGGCGAGGGCCTCCTGGCTCACATCCGGTGACGACGCGGTCGACGCCAGTCCCGGGTTCAGCAGTACGGGCAGCCGCCGTTCCTCAACATCCGAACCGAAGCGCCGGTGCGATGTCGTGAGACCAAAAAAGCCGGCAAAGCCAAGGGTCTGGATGCGCGGATCAAGGCTCTCCAGAGCCCGTCGGAAAACCTCCGAGCGCACGTCGATGCAGAAGGCCGCCTGCAGGACCGGCCGGACCGGCTCAACCATCGCTGGTGCTGGACGAGCGAGCGCGACAGACAGGGATCTCTGGTGCGCGCGTTCAAGCGCGTCCTGCAGGATGCCGTCGATCACCCCGTCACGATCGGGAGAGACAGGGGTGGCATGGGCCGCACAGACTCTCGCCCAGCTTTCCCCGATGCGGTCGGCGTACCGGGTGAACAGGGCCTCTTCCCACACGAGGCGGATGGCCAGCAGATCGGCGACGGTTTCGTCCGTGTCGCCGGCCAACTCCGCCTGCCACAGGCGGTAGCGGGCCACCTGGGCCCAGCCGCCCCAGCTCATCAGAAGCCGGTGAAAACAGGTCGTCGCCGCCTCATCCGACAGGTCGAGACGATCCGCCGCGCGAGCAATCGCGGTGAAAGAGGCCTCGGGTGCCTCGAACACATGGAGGGCGAAGCCGGACAGGCCGGCAATCTCGGGGGTAAGATCATGCGTCGCCATCCCTTTCCATGCCGCGTAGGCGCCCCGCCCTCGCGGTCCGGCCCACAGGGCCTGGCCTTCGTCGAAATAGGACGCGGCCCAGGCTCCGAGTCGTTCGGCTATCAGGCCCGGCCAGTCGATGCCGGACACCTCGGCCGCGAGGTCAGCGACGGTCGGCAGCGGGGCAGACACACCCCGGTCGGAGGCCAGGGCGGCCTTGACGATGCCGACGTCCTCCGGCCGGAACTGCTGCGGCGTCGCAGCCCAGGCCTGCTGCAGGTCGTCATCGCGGATCACCCCGGCTTCGAACCGGGCCCGGTACCAGGACCTCGGCATGGTGACCGGACCGCCTCCCACCCTCGCCAGCCGGGCTCCGGCGAAGGCGAGGGCTTCCTCGGACTGTCCCAGATAGGGGTTGACCGCAACGCTGGACGCCAGCGGCCAGACCGGGGGAATGGCCCGGACCGCGGCATCGACTGCCCGCGAGATCCGGTCAGAGCGGATGGATCGAATGGTTTCGGACATGGCCGTGGCCTCACGCTCAGGAGGATCAAGGGGTCCGCCGGATGGTCCAGCCGCCGATCAGGCGGTCAAACACGGCGTTGGCATAAAAGCCGTTGGAAAGATGTACGCGCAGCCCGGCGGCGGCCGGATGGTGGGCCCACAGCGGGAACATCGCCTGGACCACAGCCACCAGTCCGAAGCTGACCACGGCCAGCCCCGTGAGGCCCCATTCGAGCGGGCCGGGCACCGGCGGCGTGGGCAGGACGCCCTCGGTCAGCCGGCTGGCGGCCATCTGCAGGCTGAAATACGCCCCTGACGTCAGCACGGCGTAAAAGGCGGTCCGCCGCGTCAGGGCGGCCGGCGCCGCATCGGCGAACCCCTGCGCCAGCATATAGGCCACGCCGAAGATCAGGATCGCGCCGAGCGCGATGATCTGCGGAGACTTGTGGGTCAGCCCAAAGGCGAGGCCGATGAACACATAGATCACCAGCGCTGTCAGGAAGGCACGCCCGACCGCTCCGGCATCGGGGATGGCTACGGGTCCCGGGCGCCGGATGGCGGTCACGCGCTCGACCGCGCCGCCAGAGGCCAGGAACGAGTGCGCCTTGTACAGCGAGTGAGCCACGATGTGCAGCAGGGCCAGCGGGAAAAGGGCCAGACCGCACTGGAGGATCATGAAGCCCATCTGGGCCACGGTGGACCAGGCCAGCGAGGTCTTCACTGCAGGCTGGGTCAGCATCACCAGGCTGCCGAACAGCGCCGTGAAGCCGCCGATCACCACCAGCAGGGCCAGCACTCCCGGCGCCAGCAACATGACGTCGGCAAAACGGATCAGCAGAAAGCCACCCGCATTGATCACCCCTGCGTGCAGAAGCGCGGACACGGGCGTCGGAGCTTCCATCACCTCCGTCAGCCAGCCATGAACCGGAAACTGGGCGGACTTCAGCACTGCAGCCAGTGCCGCAAGGCCGGCTGCGGGAACAGCCAGCGTTCCCCCGGCCCCCGCCCTCGCCTCGGCCAGAATGGTGCCGATGTCGGTCGTTCCATAAGCCGCCCCCATCAACGCCGCAGCCCCGACAAGCGCCAGATCACCGAGCCGCGAGACGATCCGCGCCTTGCGCGCGGCTCTTCGGGCCGCAAGTCGGTCCGGATAGAAGAGCAGCAGACGCTGCAGGAACAGTCCCGCTCCGACCCAGGCCAGTACCAGCTGGACGAGGTCCCCGGCTGTGACCAGAAGCAGGACCGAAGCCAGGGTTAAACACAGCCAGCCGAGAAACCTGCCGTGGCGAGCTTCGCCGTCCAGACAGGTCGCCGAGTATCGGACGACGATCCAGCCGATGAATGCCACCAGCGCCGCCATGGTCACACTCACGGCGTCCAGTCGGGGCGCCAGACCAGCTCCGGCAAGTCCGATGAGCGGCCCCGAAGCCGGCCCGGCGATGGCAAGGGTCACAATCAGCCCCACCGCCCAGATCAGCGTCAGCACCGCAGCAGCCTCAGCAACCCTCGCGGCCCGACGGGGCCGCGGTCCCGGTGAGACGAAGGCAATGACCGCGGCCAGAAGCAAGGGCACCGGGATCAGCAGGGGCAACAGATGAACCGGCATCAGGGACCTTCAACGAAAGCGATCACGTTGGCCGGCTTGACTAGAGGAGGATCGTCTCCCGCAAAAATACATAGTTTGATCATATTGGTTCGTTTATATCGAACGATATGAAGAGCCTGAATTTCAACCACCTCCGGTATTTCTGGGCTGTGGCGCACGAAGGATCGCTGACACGCGCAGCGGAGCGACTGCATCTGTCGCAGTCGTCACTTTCGGTTCAGATTCAGAAACTTGAGCATCAGATCGGACACCCCCTGTTCGACCGGATCGGCCGGAAACTGGTCCTCACCGAGGCGGGGCAGATTGCGCTGGACTATGCCGACAGGGTCTTCGATGCCGGTGAGGAACTGCTGAGTACCCTCGGGGAGCGCGCCACGGATCGCCGTCAGACGCTACGGGTGGGTGCCCTGACCACACTCTCCCGCAATTTCCAGCTCGAGTTCCTGGGGCCCCTCATTGACCGCCCGGACGTGGAGCTGGTCGTCCGCTCCGGCAACACCCGGGACCTGCTGGCCCAGCTCGATGCTCACGGCCTCGACCTGGTTCTGACCAATACCGCGGCCCCGCTGGACGCACGATCTCTTCTGCGCAACCATCTGCTCGCCGAACAGCCGGTCAGTCTCGTGGGGCGCCCCCTGCCTTCAGGCCAGCCCTCCTTTCGCTTTCCGGAGGATCTGGCGACCCAGCCCTTGCTGCTCCCCGGTCAGGACAGCGAGATCAGGGTCTCCTTTGACCGACTCCTCGAAGCGGCCGGAGTCCGCCCCGTCATTCTCGCGGAGGTCGACGATATGGCGATGCTCCGGCTACTCGCTCGGGAGCGCGATGGCATCACCCTGGTGCCACCCATCGTTGTCCGCGATGAGCTCCGCGCCGGCGTGCTCGTTGAACACCACAGGATTCCGGACGTGACGGAGCGCTTCTACGCGATCGTGAAACAGCGCCGATTCCCGAATCGACTGGTGCGTCAGCTGCTGGACGAGGCACGGCAGAAGCCGGGGACAGCCGCTCCTAGCTGAGCGTCGCCATCGCCGAGCGCTCAAAATCCTTGAGCTCGTCGAGGCGGCCGTCGCGGATCTTTTGCACCCAGTACGGATCGGCCAGCAGGGCGCGGCCGACGGCGACCAGGTCGAACTCCTCGCGCTCCAGCCGTTCGATCAGGCCGTCCAGCGAGGCGGGCTTGGAGCCGGCACCGCCGAACGCCGCGATGAACTCGCCATCCAGGCCGACCGAGCCGACGGTGATGGTGGGCTTGCCGGTCAGCTTCTTGATCCAGCCGGCGAAGTTGAGGTCAGAGCCTTCGAACTCCGGCTCCCAGAAGCGGCGCTGCGAGCCGTGGAAGACGTCGACGCCC